>DAOVNY010000150.1 GCA_030630005.1 Bacteroidales bacterium
CGAAAAAAGATTTTCTATTGGTTGAGGTTTTGTCTGATTCATTTCTGTTGGTCCGTTGTCGGTAACGGCTCTCATAACTTTCTTGCGAATAACTTTTGGATCATCAGCAAGGAAAATAGCATTACCAGGACTTTCCGATTTTCCCATTTTTCCGCTTCCGTCAAGTCCCGGGATTTTTACCAATTCGCCACCAAAATTATATGCTACAGGAATTGGAAAAAAATCGGTTTCATACATTCGGTTAAAGCGTTTGGCAAATGTTCTCATCATCTCCAGATTTTGCTCCTGGTCTTTTCCAACCGGCACTTTTGCAGCTTTATGAATTATTACATCAGCAGCCATCAGAGTGGGATATGTAAGCAATCCTGAATTTATATTGTTTGGTTGCTTTCTTACTTTCTCTTTAAAAGAAGTACATCTTTCAAGCTCACCAACATACGCATTCATGTTAAGAAGAAGATATAATTCGGTAACTTCAGGGATATCACTTTGTATATAAATTGTTGCCTTTTCGGGATCGAGTCCGGCGGCAAGATATTCAACTAAAACCTGTTTTACATTTCCATGAAGGTCTTCGGGTGTTGGATGGGTTGTTAATGAATGATAATCAGCAATAAAGAAATAACAATTGTTTTCTTCCTGCATTTTTAAAAAATTCCTAATTGCACCAAAATAATTTCCGAGGTGTAAATTTCCTGTTGGTCTGATTCCGCTAACTACTATTTCCATGATCGCAAAAATATAAAAAGATTAGTTAGTGGCTATAAAAAAACGTCAATAACTTCGTTACGCTTGTATTTAAAATCAGTCATTATTTTATTACCCATTAAATCCCCATCATTCCATTGACCGAAGGGAATCCGTATGAACATTCCATTTTCCCATTATTCCTTTTTTATACTGCACTTAATTTATGAATAAGCACGAACTGATTTTCTTACATTTTTATCTCATCATCATTTTTATTAAAGAAATGATATTCAAGAAAATGATAAGAAGGCATTGATTTTACTTTAATCCATTTTCTAAACCTAAAAAACCATTTCATTTGCATAGAATAAAGACCTTTAGTTATATAGGCATAAAGATAAGGATGTAAATTAAGTTTGAGTTTTTTCTCATTCTGATCATGAATAAGATATTTAAGATTATTTTCTATTTCATCCGTAAAAATGATACTTGGTTTCATTTTTCCACTTCCTCCACACACAGGACATTCTTCAACAATATTAATGTTCATTTCGGGGCGCACACGCTGACGTGTAATTTGCACAAGTCCAAATTTAGTAGGAGGCAATACTGTATGTTTGGCACCGTCTTTTGCCATTTCGTCTTTCATCTTTTGAAACAGCTCACGACGATTTTTTGCTTCATGCATATCAATAAAGTCAACTACAATAATTCCACCCATATCACGAAGGCGTAGTTGACGTGCAACTTCAACCGCTGCTTCAATGTTTACCTGTAATGCATTTGTTTCCTGACTATTATCTTTATTAACTCTGTGCCCACTGTTTATATCAATTACATGTAAGGCTTCGGTATGCTCGATAACGAGATAAACTCCACTTTTTATCGTTACTGTTTTCCCGAATGATGATTTTATTTGTTTATCAACACCAAATTGTTCAAATATTGGTTTACTTCCGGAAAATAATTTAACAATATCAATTTTTTGCGGAGCAATTGTCGCAATATAACTTTTTATATCTTCAAATAAAATTTTATTATCTACCCAAATATTATTAAACGATTCGTTAAGTATATCGCGTAATATCACAGAAGTACGATCGAGTTCACTTGCAATTTTTAATGGTGGTTTTGCCAAAGTAAGTTTTTTTGTGAGCAATGTCCATTTATTTACAAGATCTTTTAAATCAGAATCAAGATCGGCAACACCCTTTTTTTCGGCAACTGTACGAATTATTACACCAAAATTATTTGGTTTTATGCTTTGTATCAGTCGTTTGAGACGTTTTCGTTCAGTTGGATTCTTAATTTTTTGAGAGATAGATATCCTGTTGGTAAAGGGTATTAAAACTAAAAACCTTCCTGCAAAAGAAATTTCTGCCGAAGTTCTAGGACCTTTAGTAGAAATTGGTTCCTTGCTTATTTGCACCAATATTTTTTGACCCGAACGAAGTACTTTGGAAATTTTTCCTGTTTTTTCAATGTTATTTTCAAGCTTGAAATTTTCCATTGTAATTCGTCCAAGCTTATTTGTCTGGCATAAAGCAGCAAATTTATTGAAAGAGTTTATTTGTGGTCCAAGGTCGAGATAATGAAGAAAAGCATCTTTTTTATAACCCACATCAATAAATGCGGCATTAAGTCCCTGCATTATTTTTTTAACTCTTCCCAGATAAACATCCCCTACTGAGTATTTATTATTATTCTTTTCTTTATGTAATTTTACCAGAGATTTGTCCTCCAGTAACGCTATGCTCACATCCGAAGATCTGGAATCTATTATTAGTTCTCTATCCACTTAAAAAAATTTTAATATACACATAAAAATTTCAAATAACTTCAAATTAATGAAATCACTTAAAATTAATGCAAGTTTATACACGAACTAATAAAAAAAATTACACCTGAAAATAGACAATATCATTTAAATAAAACAATGATATTAATGTACAGAGGATATTATTGAAAATTTTTTGCGGAATAAAACATTATCACACAAAGCTTCAATAGCTCTGTGCGATAATATTGTAATGCGTTCAACAAAACAACAAATGTTATTTATTCTTTTTATGTCTATTTTTCCTCAAACGTTTTTTACGCTTGTGGGTTGACATTTTATGTCTTTTTCTTTTTTTCCCGCTTGGCATATTAAATTTTCATTTAAATAATTAACACTAAAATTATTTTACGTTATCCTTAACAGAGTTAACAAAAGTTTTTGCAGGCTTGAAAGAAGGAATATTGTGAGCAGGAATAATGATAGTAGTGTTTTTTGAAATATTTCTTCCTGTTTTTTCAGCTCTTTTTTTGATAGTAAAACTACCAAATCCTCTTAAATAAACATTTTCTCCGTTGATCATAGAATTTTTTACTGTTTCCATGAATGCTTCAACTGTTGCCTGAACTGCAACTTTTTCTACGCCAGTTTTGTTAGCAATTTCTGCTACGATTTCTGCTTTTGTCATGATGTATTTTTTTATTAGTTTTTAAAATTCATTTTTTTATTGATTTGCAAAGATATATAAATTTTAAAAGTTAAAAACTTTATTTAAAGTTTTTTTTATAAATATCTCAAAATAAAATTGTTCTATCAGGTAAAATTAACTTTTTGAAAAAAATCGTGTTTTATTTGAAATTTTTTATTTTATTTGAAAAAAATCGTTATTACCTGAGTATCTCTGAGTTAGGAGTAGAGTGATTATTCAATAATGATAATGAAAATCAAAAAATATCCATAAAAAAGTTAAAAAATCAGGAACAAATTTTAAGAAATGGTATTAAGCATAAAATTAACCTGATTTATGGTTAAAGATTTGTAAATTTGTATTAATAATTAAAAAATTAAAATTATGGCAGGAGTAAACAAAGTAATTCTTATTGGGAATCTTGGAAAAGATCCCGTAGTTAGACATTTGGAAAGCGGAGTAGCAGTAGCAAATTTTTCGATTGCTACTAACGAACCTTATAAATCAAAAGACGGCAACAAAGTCGAACATACCGAATGGCACAATATTGTTCTTTGGCGTGGATTAGCCGAAATATCTGAAAAATACCTTAAAAAAGGAGATAAAGTATATATCGAAGGAAGGCTTAGAACTCGCCAATGGGATGATAAAGATGGTATTAAAAGATATTCAACCGAAATACTTGCTGATAATATGAATATGCTTGGAGAAAAACGAGATTCGGATAGTATGATTAAAACCGAAAATAAAATTGAAGAACCACCACCACCTGAACAAAAAGATGGTGATGATCTACCGTTTTAATTAGCAGTTACATATTTTATACTAAATCGTTCTGCGGTTGTAAGTGGATTTAAAGATACAAGGGGAATAAGGGGTATAAGGAATAAGGATATTCCCCTTATTTCCCAATTTAAATATAGGCGGATCATTGTTAATTTAATACTCTTAGTTGCAATTAATCAAATATTATTAATTTTGTCGTTTAATAGTATTGAAGACTATATTGTAAAATAAAAAGCGGAAATTTTGGAATATCCTGAAATCGGACATTTATTGTCTGAAATGATTCTATCAGTAAGCGTATTATTAAAACCATTTTCTCTTGGGGCTGCTATCAGTATAATTGTGATATTTTTTCTTTTGTTTTGTTCCGCAATGATTTCGGGATCCGAGATAGCTTTTTTTTCATTAAAAAAATCACAATTAAAGAAAATACAACTAAAAAGAACAAAAACCTCTGTATTGATAGTTAAATTATTGGATGCCCCTAAAAGATTACTTGCAACTATACTGATCTCAAATAATTTTGTCAATGTAGCAATTGTTATCTTATCGACATACATCACAAGTGAATTATTTAATCTCCATGATTTTCCAATTATTGCATTTGTGATTCAGGTGATAGTAATTACTTCATTTATTTTATTCTTTGGTGAAATATTACCTAAAATTTATGCCAATCAAAATGCAGAAAATTTCGCAAATTTTATGACCAGACCACTGGTGTTTTTAATAAAATTATTCCATCCAATAAGTTCATTACTTATGAGATCAACTTCAATAATTGACAGAAAGGTATCCAAGAAAAAATCTAATCTCTCAATGAAAGAACTCTCGGAAGCAATTGATATTACTACTGATGAAGAAACATCAGAAGATGAAACCAAAATTTTAAAAGGCATTGTTAAGTTTGGCGATATTGAAGTAAGAGAAATAATGAAAGCCCGAACTGATGTTACAGCCGTCAATTCAGAAACAAAATTTACAGAGCTAATAAAACTTATCAAGGAATCTGGATTTTCGAGAATACCGGTTTTTAAAGAAAATTTTGATCAGATAATCGGAATATTATATATTAAAGATCTTTTAACTCATCTCGGAAAGAATAATAATTTTGATTGGAAATCTTTATTACGTCCGGCTTTCTTTGTTCCCGAAAACAAAAAAATAAATAATCTTTTAAAAGAAATTCAAGAAAAAAAAATTCATCTTGCAATTGTAGTTGACGAATATGGCGGAACTTCAGGAATAGTTACCCTTGAAGATGTTTTGGAAGAAATTGTTGGTGACATAAGCGATGAATTTGATAGTATCGATGATGAAAAACTATTTTCTAAAATTGATAATAACAATTATATTTTTGAGGGTAAAATCACTCTGATAGATCTTTGTAAAATTCTTGAACTGGATGATTCGATCTTTGATGAGGTGAAAGGGGATCCTGACACTCTCGCTGGTCTTATATTAGAATTGGAAGGCAAAATACCTGCAAAAGAAGAAAAAATTGAATTTGGAATATTCACTTTTATTATTCTTGCTGCTGATAAACGAAGGATAAAAAAAATTAAACTTACAATAAATAAAGAATACTTAAAGTGAACTAAAGTTATGAGTGCCTAAAGTTATTTAAAAACACATTGATTAACTAACTTAAACTGGGTTAATTATAAAACATTTAATTATAATATAATATATGAAAGGTTTGTTATTTTTATATCAATTGTTAAGAAACTATAACTTTAGGTATTTTAGGCACTCTAAACTCAAGGCACTTATTAGTTACAAATACCTTTTTTTTCTAAGTGTATTTTGGATATTTCTTTTGTTGAGTTCCTGCGATAATAATTATGTCCCTAAACCGCGCGGATATTTCAGGATCGATCTCCCACAAAAAAATTATATCAGTCTTGATACCAATTTCCCATATAAATTTGAATATCCTGATTATGCCGAAATTCATCCGGATAAACATTCTCCAAACGAGCCTTATTGGATCAATCTTGTA
>DAOVNY010000040.1 GCA_030630005.1 Bacteroidales bacterium
CTGAAGCAGCGTCATCAATAACAAATTCAATAAATTCAAGTTCGGGAGCGTGGGCAGAAATTGAAATTGTACTACTCCAAATTCCTTTACTGCCGTCAGACGCAACAACTTCAAATATCACCTGATGTCCGTCAGGAATATCAGCTGCTACATCAAATGAAAATCCATCTGCTACTGTTACAGACTCTCCTGCTGCAATTATTCCGTATGTTTCGGTAGAATCAGTTATAGTAATATATTCATCAGTAGTAAATAAGGTAACATCAACACTTTCCGAGTTCTCGTTACCAACATTCTTCATTGTTAATGAAAGAATAATAGTTTCGTTATAATCCATTTGTCCGTTTTCATTTTCATCAGTAAATGTGAAAGAATCCAGAATTACATAAGGTCCGTCAGCCGGAACGATTTCAATATTACCAACGTGAGGAATATAATTAAATGCAGTAATAGTAATAGTGGCATTTCCAATATCAGAGAAAGGTTCAAACCGTAGAGTTGCTGAACCGCCTTCAACAAAAGCAGTAGAAATAATTTCTCCGTCAAGGGTAAAGGCAACTAATCCGCCTTCGGCATTGCAAGTAATTATAATTTCACTAATACCAATAATCACAGAGGGATTATAAAATACTACCATTTCTATAGGCATAGCTGTTCTCACCATTAACGAAGGATCGCCAAAACAATTCCATGTATCTGTTATTGAATATCCTGCTGATCCGTAGTTATCGTTCATGTGCATACACCCATTCATTGATAAACCGCCAAAAGTTCTTTTAATGTTGTTCTGGTAGCTTTCCACCAATATAGAGTCCATTTCATCCTGTGCATCCATCGGAGGATCCCAGCTTTGGTCGATAGTTGACATTAATACGGCTATTGCACCTGTGGGTTCATCATTATTTTCTGCTCTCATCCATGCTTCGGCAAAGCAAGTCTGACCAACAAAATTACCATTAACACAAGCTACCGACCAGATAAATGGTAACATTCCGTTATTTGTAAGATTTCCAATATTGCCAGATGAAAATCCTGATGTTCCCCATGATGTTGTACTTCCGTGACCTGTGTAATTAATAACACTTGCACCCTCGTTTACTTTTTCGGCAACCATTGCAGGTGATGGGTTTCCGGGTTCGTCTTCTCCACCTTGTGATCCGTCATAGAGTTCGGCACATGATGTGTATGTGAATCCCAGCAAGTCGTCACGGATATTTCTAACATGTTCGTAATCGTATTCACCTTCATCACCGGGACCTTGATTCGAAGCAATACCTATACCTTTTGAAAACCAATCTTCATCACGATAAGGATCTTGTTCGTAAGTTATTGTTCTTGCAACTTGTGTTTCGACATGAGAAACATTTTCGGCAGAAAAACGTCCAATAAAAAGGTCAGGGTAGTGATCATTTCCGGCAACATAAGAATAGTTGTTATCGGAATCTCCGCTTGAATATGATGTGGGTACTTGTGCAGCATCACCAACTAAAAGCACAAATGTTAATCCGTTATCATCATAATAATCCTGAATATAATTTTTTAAAGCAGGGGAACTGCCAATAGTAGCAATATCAACAATTTCAACGGGAATTCCTGTTTGTGTTTTCCATTCAACAAACGGCTGCATTGGAATAATAAAATCTTCGTAAGCAATGATCAGCATATTTCCATGCTCGTCAACAGGATCGTATTTACTGCTTCCGGCATTCATAAAATGCCTTGAATATATTTTATTAAACTCAGTATTAACAGAAGTGAGTTCGTTTTTACGGATAAGCGGATTGATGCCATTATTATTCACTTTTGAAATTTCTACCGTAATATTGTGATAAACTCTTAAAGTTTTTGAAACGGGATTGTACTGAAAAGGGCTGATCACAACAGTTTGTCCGCGATAATCTCTGATGATATAAGGGTCTCTTAAACTTGTAATATCTTTAGGGAAAAATCTGTCTTCATTATATTGTTTTCCGTAAAGATATGGAACTGTTTCAGGATCGATATCACGGGTGAAATTTCCTTTTGAAGGGGCTATTTCGATATTGGTAAATTCTTCAAAAGAAGAAGATACAAGTTTTACTTTCATTTTTGCCAGATCAGGAATAATAACTGATGATGTCATTTTAGGAAGATCAGGTGCCCCTTGTTGAAGCAAGGGAGTTGTTTTTTCGATGCTGATAGTATAAGCAATTCCTCGAGGGGTTTGAACTTCATTCATTGTAAATCCGTCAAAATTGAATTTAATTACCGAATTATCAATATTTGAAGAAATAAGCTCTGCCTGAGCAGGAACAAGATTTGATGAATTGATATTTACCCAATTCTGTCCAATTACTCCAAAACAAAATACAATTATTAGACTTGTTAATATTGCTTTTTTCATAACTTAAACTTTTATTTTTATTCTATCTGTATGCTTTATTATTTATTTAATAAGAATCAGTTTCTTAGTGATCTTTTTGTTATCTGTCGAAATTATACAATAATATATACCTCTATCAAGTTGTGAACCATCAAATGTAAAATTATGCATTCCTATTAAATTAGTTGTGTTTGCACATAACGAAACCATTTTTTTGCCAAGTGAATTATAGATAATGACTGAAAGTGAAGTTTGTTTTTCCAGATTAATCAAAATATTCACCTTATCGCTAAAAGGATTTGGAAATATCTTTGTGGCAAGTTCATCAAGCTCATCAATATCAGTGGTATTAAAAACATTAACTTCTAGTCCATCGGAATAATTTCCGTAACCGCATTCATTAATTGCTCTTACAGAAATTATTGCTATTCCGTTATATAACGTATCCCACTCAACAAAACCGGTTGTATCAGTACCGGTAATTAATCCGGCTTCATCAGGTTCTATATTCCATTCATAAGAAAAAACATCTTCAACAGGATTTGTGTAAAATTCAGATGTTATGGTTAAGAATAGATCAACTTCATCGGGACCAACAATAGTATCAGGTGTTTGTGGAGTGTTGCTAAAGGCAAGCAATAGATCATCTTCAACAGTATCACTAAAATAACCTGTAGCTTCCAACGTTAACAAAACTGATCCGGCAAGAATATCGTCTTCACTTGGAGTATATATTGGATCAAGAATAGTGTTATCGTTAAAAGTACCATTTCCTGAGGAAGTCCATTCAAGTGATAAATAATCGTTTGCTTCGGCAGAACAAAAATAATCATTTTCATCGCAAACAATATCATCAACTCCGGCATACACAGATAAAATATATTTCGGAGGGAAGACAATATAATCAACCCATGCACAATCACTACCTGTACTTACCGAATAGTCTTTGCTATAAACCCATTTGAATTCATGTTCTCCGGTAGTAACAGCATAAACTTCTCTACTCCAATCTATTTCTCCGTCCCATCGTCCCATTTCAATATTATCAATGAAAAATGCAAGATAATCCCAATTATCATTCCATTGATCATCTTCGCATGATACTTTTTTGTAGAAGGATATTGAATCATCTGACATAATTGTTACAATTGTTGTATAAAGCTCGGAAGTTTGATTATCATTGATATCACCTGATTGAGCACAGTTTTCACCTTCATAAGGTTCGGTAGTACAAATAAACCAATCAGCATTACCACCAAATATCCATTCGAAATTTTCAAATGTTCCGCTTTCGAAATCTTCAAGTAAAAGCCCGACAACGGCAACAAATTGTTTTTCTACTGAATAAGAGCCTGCTTCAGCAAGGTAATCTAATTCAATAGGAGTTCCAATGGGAACAATTGCATTTACAGTAATATTAAAGATAGCTTCTTTTGTGATGCCAACCAATAATGTATCAATATTGTAAGTTGCAGAATTTATAGTAATATCAGTACTTGTAGAAGTTAAAGTACCAAGTGTACCAAAAGCATCACTATGACCAGCATTTGTTGTGGAGATAATAATATCAACAGTTTCACCTTCGTCTAATCTTCCGTTTCCGTTACCACCCTGACTATCGTCAATAGTTATTGTTCCGGCGTATAGAACAGGTGAATTTAGTTTAATTGAAAAATCAGAATTCCATGTTTCTCTTGATTCATCTTCAATAAGCATATCAAAATTAACAATATGTTGGTCAGGAACAAAATCTTCAACTGTAATTCCAAAAGCATCTTCTTGTAGTAATGTACTTTGTAAAGCAATATTTCCCCATTCCTGAAAATCGTCGGTAATAATTACATTTGTGTCTTCTGTTGACAATGTTGCTGTAACATTAATAGCATCTGAATTTCCAATATTTTCGAGTGTAACATCAAAAGTAATATCCTCACTGTAATCAGCCAGACCATTGTTATCTCCCAGAGAATCATTTAATATGTATTCATCAAGTAAAATATAAGGTCCTTCAGGAGTAACCACAGTTATGGTTCCAATATATGGCTGAGCATTTTGTTTTGTAACAATAACATCTACTGTATCTGGTATTAAAAAAGGAGTAAGCTGAACAACAGCAGTACCGGTTTCATCAGCAAGAACAGCACCATGTAATACACCGTCTTTTGATATTGCTGCATAAGCATAAGGCTCGGTATTAATAGTAAAAGAGGTTGATCCTAATGGCATTAATATATTATAGGAAACTGATAATTCCGGAGGTACAGAGTAATAGATCATTAATGAAGGATCGCCAAGAATATTGTAAATATCCCAGTAATATGCGGCTGATGAAGGAGAGCCTTCAGTAACAGCCAGATTTCCTGCATAAATTATTTCATCCTGAGAAACGTACCATTCACCAAAATCCTCACCATGATCGTGAAATGAGCGGTCGTAATTTCCCAAAGTAGTTTCTTCGTAAGAAGGTGGGTCTTCAGTGATTGCTCCAACTCCAACTCCGAAGTAATAATCTTCGTCCCAGTATGTACTGTTCGAACCGCCAATATAACCTACTGCTCCTTTATTTTCGGCTCTTACAATTGCTTCACCAAAACATTCGCTTTGTTGATATTCGCTTGATGAACAACAATTACCGATCAACAATCCATATTTATCCTGATTTTGTAAACCGGGAATATCGGATTTTGTAAAAGAAGGATTACCCCAACCACTTGGACTACAATGAGCGGTATAGTTTCCAAAAGTTACACCATCGCTGATATTCTGGATTATTTGAGCACTACTGCTTCCTGATACAGGATAAAGATATGTATGAGATAATATTCCATGATCTGTATTAAAATAGTTTATTGTTCCATAATTGATCTGTCCGTTACCCCAGTCATGTCCGTGTCCGCTATCCATACCGGCAATCATAACAACTTCTTCAAGGTATGAAGGATCGGGCATAAGGTATTGTTCATATTGTAAGGTTTTGTCAATCTGTGGCTGAAGTTGAACAGTAGTTTGAGCAGAAAATCTTCCGTAATATATTTCAGGGAAATTGTCGCCTGTAAATTCACAATAGTTTCTGTCGGTAGCACCGTGTCCGTTGTTCCATACAGGTATTTGTTCTACATCTCCAACAAATAAAACAAATGAAGGAGCCGGATCTTCCGGTGTTCCTGCATTGTAAAGTCCTTCGATATAAGCTTTGATTGATGTAGTAGTTGTCCCAACGGCAGGATCATCAGTATAAGCTTCAATAACAGTAAATCCTTTTTTGGTTTTCCATTCAATGAAAGGCTGTAATTGAGTTTCAAACATGGAATCGGAAACAATCACATATTTGATTGGATATCTCATAAAATTCTCACGAGTGTCGAGTTTTTTGTAATTGAATAATTGATGATTCACCAATTTGAAATATGGTGAAGCATAATTTTCTTTCATTTTTTCTGTAGCAGTAATATCAGCATTTTCAAAAACAATTTCAAAATCAATATTTTCATAAACACGAATTATATTTGTAACCGGATTGTACTGAACAGGCGAAATATCAACTCTCGCAATTCTTGTTCCACGCATAAATCCGAGAACCTCAACACCAACCAATTTTTTATCCCCAAAAGAATTATTTTGATATGCTTTTGGATTAAAAATAAACTCATGCTCATCAATACTTTTTGATTGCGGAGGTTGAGCCGGAAAGAGTTTATTTGTAATGTTATAATCGGAAAGCACATATTCATTAACTGTAAATGAATTTATTTTCACAACGGGATTTGCTCCTACGGGAATTTCAAATAATTTCCTTTTTACAGGAAGTAATGGATTTCCGAAATCAACATTTTTTGTGTAACCACTTATGTATAGCTTAGTAAAAATGCCTTCGGCGGTATTTATCTCTAAAGTTTGTATTTCAGAAATTTTATTTGATAAACTTAATTTCAAATAAGTGTTTTCTTCAATCTTTAATGATGTTTCATTGTTTTCTTTTATGTTAATGTTATCAGCAAAAATACTGAACGAAAACAGAAAAAATCCTGATAAAAGAATCAATTGAATTTTTTTAAGGTAAGTCTTTTTTTTCATTATTGTTAGGTTTTTTTATTGACTGAATAATTTTATTTTAGAGCATGCAAAGATATATAATCTTTTAAATATATTAACGAATTTGGATTAAATTAAGCAAGCTTCTGCTCAAGATATTTTTTTGAAATCTGTTTAACCGGAAGCCATGCAGCACCAAATCCAATTACAAAAACTGTAATAAATACATAAACAAAATCAAGAACTTTCATTTTAACAGGATATGAATTAATAATAAAAGTGCCGTCACCCGAGCCTAAACTTATAAGCCCAAATTCCTGTTGTAGCCAGCAAATTAATGCTCCGGTAGTGAGTCCGAAAATAGCACCAAATAAAGATATCAACAATCCTTCGATGAGGAAGATGCGTTTAATAAGTTTTTTGTTTGCACCAAGTGCATGCAAAACGGCAATATCTTTCTTTTTGTCGAGAATAAGCATCGACAGTGAACCGATAACATTAAATGTAGCGATTATCAAAATAAATGATAAAATTAAAAAGATAGCCCACTTTTCCGATCTCATTATTTTATATAATAATTCCTGTTGCTGAAATTGATTTTTTATTGAAAAATCATCACCAAGTAATTTTTGTATTTCTGTTTGGATTTTTCCGACATCAGAATCTTTATCCAAACCAAGTTCAATTGCAGTTACTTCATCATCATATTCGAGTAAATCCCTTGCAAAATCAATAGGAACAATCACATATTTAATATCAAAATCCTGCTGGACAGAAAAAACTCCCGAAGCATAAATTAATTTCTCATTGAATGCCTTTGCAAAATTAATACCGGATCCTGATGTTCTACGGGGAACATAAATTGTAAGCGGATCAGAGAAATCACTAAGATTAAATCCCAGAAAATAAGCAACACCGGCACCCAAAACAGCATAATTTTTATCCTCATATCTTAGTTCAAATTCCCCATCAACCATCATTGAATCCAGACGGCTCATTTGCCGGAAATCTTCACTGACCCCTTTTATCCTGATGATATGTTGTTTGGCATTTTGTTTAATAAGTGCATTTTCTTCAACCACTTCGGTATAATAAATTACTCCCGGAATATTTTTTATTGAGCTTTCTGGAAATTCACTACTGTGAAATGTTTTGCCTTCTTTTGCAGTAATCAAAAGATCGGGATTAAAAGTATTGAAAAGTGATTCGACCAAACCCTCAAAACCATTAAAAACCGAAAGCACAACTATTAAAGCCATAGTCCCGATAGTAATCCCGACAACAGAAATACCCGAAATAATATTTATGATATTATGTGACTTTTTTGATATTAAATATCGTTTTGCTATGTAATACGAAAGGTTCAAAGTTTTGAGTTTTGGGTTTCTGGTTTTAGGTTTCAGGTTTCCACGCTTTAACTATCAATCCTGTTCCTGTTTTATGTTTTAATTTTACATCGAGCAAATTTAATAATAAAACAAAAGGAAAAGTAATCAGATAATAAAAAGGTAAAATGATAAAAAATAATTTTGTTAAGTTCAGCATTTTAATGGGATATTTCATCGATAGTTTCCATGCGATTTTTCCCGGGCTGCCATAATTATATTTTGCTTTGGTTTTTGTAAATCCTGCTTGTTTGAGTTTTTCCTGAATTTCATCAATATTATATCCGTCTCTAACATGCTCATCAATAAACGAATGTTCACCATCAGATTCATGATTATGAACATCAGAACCACCCTTGTCGGAAGGGGTTGAGATTAAAAGCATTCCTCCCTTTTTCATGGATTTGAAAAAATTCTCAAACACTTTTACGTCTTCAAAAATATGTTCCATCACATCAACCGAAAGTATAAGGTCGTAACTATTTTCGGAAACATATTTTGTTAGATCAGCAGTTATGAAATTTGCATTATCCAGACCTATCTTGCCAAAAAAATTATTACAATCTTCAATTTGTTCGCTTTTTACATCTGTTCCGGTGATATTACGGTTTTTGTTTTTTGAAGCAAGAAAATAAGAATACTGTCCAAAGCCCGAGCCGGCATCAAGAATATTTGTTTTTCCGCCGGTGGTTTTTTCCCAGATTCTGATTTCTTTTTTTACATGCCAGGTTCTGAGAAGAAGTATGTCGAGTAATCTGTAAAACAATTTTCTCAAAAATGGAGTTTTGTTAAAAACCTTTCCAAGACTGCGTTTTATTGGATCGTATTGCATTGTTTTTGTATTTCGAAATAATTAACGTTTTCTTAGTGCCTTTATTTATCATTCAGCAGATTTTCAATATTTTCAATATAATCAAGAGAATCATCAAGATAAAATTGAAGCTCGGGAACCTGACGCAATTGATTTTTTATACGCATTCCAAGTGCACGGCGAATATCTTTTGTATGACGAATAATATTTTTCAGTAATTCTTCTTTGTTTTCGGTAGCAAACAAACTCACATAAACTTTAGCGATTGAAAGATCTGTGGTTACATTAACCTTTGTAACCGAAATCATCGTTTTACCGAAAAACGATCTTACTTCCCTTTGAAATATCTCTCCAATATCTTTTTGTAAAAGCTTTGATATTTTATTCTGTCTTTTTGTTTCCATGCTGCAAAAATAAAAATTTAGTAACAAATTGGTAATAAATTAACAATGAAAATTTCTTTAGGGTGTGTAGTAGGGGAAATAAGGGGAATACTTTTATTCCTCCTATACAATTTTTAAAATACTAATTTAGTAGTATCTTTGCATTTGCACATTAGTTGGTGGTAATTCCCCCACATTAAGAAAGCTCAATTAATTTCTTAATGCTAACATCAAAACGTGGGACTGAAAAAATGGAAAAATGACAGAAATTTGAAAACAATTGAATATCAATATTGAAATTTGACATTAGTCAGAATTATAAGAGAATAATATTAATTAAAAATAAAGCAGAATGAAAACGAATAAATTTCTTTTCACATTACTTTTACTGACAAGTAGTTGGACTTTATTTGGACAAATAAATCCAATAAATGACTTGTATTATTTACAAACCTATTGGTTTCAGAATTATAATTGTCCCGCTTTTAATTGTTTTGAATTATCATGGACAACACCAGATAGTTCGAGTGATACCTTATTGGGCTATAATGTTTATCGAAATAATGATTTCTGGGTTTTTACTAATGAGACTGATGTAACATGTTCTGGTTATTCGCCATGTGAATATAATGATTTTTATGACTCAATACCGTTTTGGGTTATCATAAAAGCCGTTTACAACAGCGACTCTTTAGAATCAATTGCTAACGATACTGTTTATGTAGAAGACTTAATGGTAAATATTGAAGAAATAAACAGTAATGAAATTGCAGTATTAAAAAATCCCATATCAATTGGTGAAAATATTTTATTGTTGATTCCAAATTCAGATGGTAATAATTGTAAAATACAAATACATTCATTAAACGGACAGATATTAAAAGAATATAAAATTAAAAATGTTGCAAATAGCATTATTAATTTTCCGACAAATAAACTAAAGCAGGGGTTATATATGATTAGTATTCACATGAATGGAAAAATAATTACTACAAAAATATTAATAAAATAACTATCGCCAATAAATAATTATAAATTAATGAAAAACCTTCTCAGAATACTAAAATTTGTTATTCCCTTTTGGGGGAAAGCCTTGTTGAATATTTTTTTCAATATTTTGTCGGTGATTTTTTCATTAGCATCATTTGCTTTATTTATTCCTGTTTTACAGATATTATTTAAAACTACCGAAGTTCCAAGCGAAGTACTGGATTTTTCATGGACAGATTTTGATTCAATAAAAGATAAATTTTATCACGAGATTGGTAAAATGATAGGTGAGCATGGTGAATTGGAAGTATTGCTTTATATTTCCATTATTATTATTACTCTTTATTTTTTCAGAAATTTATTCAGATACCTTGCAATGTATTTTCTTGCTCCCATAAGAAATGGTGTTGTCAGGAATATCAGGAATAAAATGTATTTGAAAGTAATGATACTTCCGCTTTCGTATTATTCCGAGCAAAAAAAAGGAGATATTATTGCCAGGATGACTTCCGATGTTCAGGAAATTGAGTGGTCGATAATGAGCTCGCTGGAAATGATGTTCCGCGATCCCATTGCTATCATTTCGTATCTGGTGGCATTGTTTGTGATAAGTCCTTCGCTTTCGGGTTTTGTTCTGGTATTATTGCCTGTAAGTGGTTTTTTGATTGGCAGGATAGGAAAAAGTTTGAAAAGAACTTCTGTAAAAGGGCAGCGACAGTTCGGGATACTGTTATCAATAATTGAGGAAACGATTTCGGGATTACGCATAATAAAAGCCTTTAATGCAATTAAACCTGCTGAACGGAATTTTTGGGAAAATAATAGTAAATATACCCGTTTGATGATACGGCTGTATCGCAAACGTGATCTTGCTTCTCCATTGAGTGAATTTCTGGCAGCATCTGTTTTGGTTACTGTATTATGGTTTGGGGGTCGTTTGGTTTTGAGTCCGGAAAATCCTTTGGATGCTGCGATTTTTATTGCTTATCTCGGAATATTTTCTCAGATCATTCCACCGGCAAAATCCATTACCACTGCTATTTATAATATTCAAAAAGGAGCTGCCTCTGTCGAGAGGATACAAAAGATTTTTGATGCAGAAGAAGTGATAGAAGAAAAACAGGATGCAATGGAAAAAACTGATTTCACAAAAGAAATAGAATACCGGAACGTCAGCTTTTCTTATGAAAAAGAAGTTGTTCTTGACAAAGTGAATCTGAAAATCAAAAAAGGAAAAACCATTGCCCTTGTTGGACCTTCGGGTGGAGGAAAATCAACTATGGTTGACCTGTTACCACGATTTTACGATTGCGTCAGCGGCGAAATATTAATTGACGGGATTCCTTTAAAAGACCTGATAATTTCTGATGTGCGAGGGTTGATGGGAATTGTGTCTCAGGAGTCCATCCTTTTTAATGATACCATCTTTGGAAATATTACTCTCGGAATAGAAAATGTTAAAGAAGAAGATGTGATAGCTGCCGCAAAAGTTGCAAATGCTCATGAATTTATTTCTAAGATGGAAAATGGGTATCACACGAATATCGGTGACCAGGGAATAAAACTTTCAGGCGGACAAAAACAAAGGCTAAGCATTGCAAGAGCAGTTCTCAAAAATCCTCCTATCCTTATCCTCGATGAAGCAACTTCTTCGCTGGATACCGAATCGGAACGACTTGTGCAGGATGCCCTGACAAAGCTTATGCAGAACAGAACATCTGTAGTTATTGCTCACCGCTTGTCAACGATTAAACATGCTGATGAAATTGTGGTTGTTAAAAAAGGTAAGATAATTGAGCAAGGAAAACACGATCAACTGATAAAAAATAATGGCGTTTATAAAAAACTGCATGAGTTGCAGACTTTTGAGTGATTGAATGCTTGAATGAGAAAATGCTTAAATGATAAAATGCTTAAATGATAAAATGCTTAAATCAATTAACATTGAGAATTATGACTGAAAAAGAAATGTTTATTGAAAAAATAAAAGCCCTCTCCTCCGATTATCATTCTGAAATAATTGCGATTAGAAGACATCTTCATCAATATCCCGAATTGTCGAATGAGGAATACAAAACCTCTGAATTTATTGCTTCAAAACTGACAGAATACGGAATTCCTTTTGAAAAAGGGATTTTTAAAACCGGTATTGTGGGTTTGATAAAAGGGAAAAATCCCGATTCAAAAGTGATTGCCTTGCGTGCCGATATGGACGCCCTTCCCGTTAAGGAAATAAATAATATTGAATACAAATCGAGAAATGCAGGAGTGATGCATGCTTGCGGACACGATGTTCACATGGCGTCTTTACTCGGGACAGCAAAGATTTTAAATGAGATTAAAGACGATTTTGAGGGGTCGGTAAAATTGATATTTCAACCTGCTGAGGAATTGGTGCCCGGTGGAGCAAAATTTATGATAAAAGAAGGTGTTTTGAAAAATCCTGATGTGGATAAGATCATCGGGCAACATGTTTTTCCCGAACTTGAAGTTGGAAAAATCGGAATGAAAACCGGAAAATATATGGCTTCAACCGACGAAATTAATATCACGGTGAAAGGAAAAGGCGGACATGCAGCAATGCCACATTTATTAATTGACCCTGTTCTTATTGCTTCTCAGATAGTTACTTCGCTACAGCAAATTGTTAGCAGAAATGCACCTTTTACAATTCCAACGGTTTTGTCTTTTGGAAGATTTATTGCTGACGGCACTTATAATGTAATTCCTGATGAGGTTATTTTAAAAGGGACTTTCAGAACATTTGATGAAAAATGGAGAGCCGAAGCACTTCAGAAAATTACTAACGTTGCCAAATCAATTGCTCAGGGTGCAGGTGCCGAATGTGATGTTAATATTTCTCATGGTTATCCATATTTGGTTAATGATAAGGATTTTACTGAAGAATCATTTCAATATGCAATTGAATATCTTGGAAAAGAAAATGTTGTTGAACTTGATTTTCGTATGACAGGTGAGGACTTTTCATATTTCAGTCAGCAGGTTCCGGGATGTTTTTACCGGTTAGGAACAGCAAATCCGGCAAAAGGCATAGGCTCAAATCTTCATAAACCAGATTATAATGTTGATGAAGATTGTCTTGAAACAGGAATGGGAGTCATGGCTTGGATAGCCGTTAATCAATTGATGGATTAACATATCCGGCAATTTCATGTCTTTGTTTGAAAATATAAATATTTAATTTACTTATTATGAAAAAAATTATTTTAATCAGTTTGATTTTTGTTGCCTCATCTTTTGCATTAAATGCACAGGATTATCAAACAGGTTTTGGTTTAAGAGGCGGGACATCTCAAGGTTTAAGTGTGAAACATTTTATTAGTGACGAAACTGCACTTGAAGGAATAGTAAGTACTCGATGGCGTGGACTTATGATAACCGGGCTTTACGAAATTGAAAAACCTGCTTTTGATGTTTACGGACTTAATTGGTATTACGGAGGAGGAGCGCATATCGGTTTTTGGAACGATACTTATTACGATCTTCCCTGGGCTGATGACGATCATTATGGAAACTATGCCGTTTTTGGTGTTGATGCAATAATCGGGATTGAATATACAATTATTGATTTTCCGGTAAATATCTCTATTGACTGGAAACCGGCAATGAATTTCTTCGGATATACAGGTTTGTGGGGCGATGCGGGTGCTGTTACTGTGAGGTATGTGATTAGGTAAAGATGAAATTAGAAATTAGCTGATAGATGATCAAATGTAAAAGTTAAACTGATGAACATACAAGGCAAAAA
>DAOVNY010000071.1 GCA_030630005.1 Bacteroidales bacterium
ATTAATATGATTCAGGGTGCATGGTATGCCGGAGCACGGGCAATGACAACAACTTCGGGAGGTGGATTTGCATTAATGCAAGAAGGCATTAGCAATTCAGCTATGGTTGAATCACCTATTGTAATTCATCTTGCGCAAAGACCTGCACCTTCAACAGGACTTCCTACAAAAACTGAACAAGCTGATTTAAACATGGCTTTATATGCAGGTCATGGCGAATTTCCAAGAATTATTTTTGCACCAGGTAATGTAGAAGATGGAATTTTTTTAACTCAAAAAGCATTTGATCTTGCCGACAAATATCAAATTCCTGTTATAATTTTAACTGATCAATTTTATATCGATTCATATCAAAGCATCAAATCAATTGACTTTTCAGACTTTAAGGTGGAAAATCATTTTACTGAAACAGACAATGATTATAAAAGATACAGAATTACTGAAGATGGAATATCTCCGAGAGGAATTCCAATGTACGGCGATGGATTTGTCAGGTTTGATAGCCACGAACATAATGAGGGCGGATTTATCACTGAGGACACTGAAATTAGAGAAAAAATGGTTGATAAAAGATTAAGAAAAATGGAATCTATTTCAATGGGATCTATTAATTCTGAAATTATCGGCTCAAAAAATTATAAAACATTAATTGTTGGCTGGGGTTCTACTTATGGTGTTATTAAAGAAGCAGTTGAAGTGCTTAACGATGATGATATTGCTTTTGCATATTTCAAACAAGTTTATCCATTACCAAATAATACAAAAGAAATCTTGTCAAAAGCAAAAAACAGGGTAATTATTGAAAATAATGCTACTTCTCAATTCGGACAACTTATTAAATCTCAAACCGGTTTGGAATTTGACAAGCATATTTTAAAATATAATGGAATGCCTTTTTCAGTAGAAGAAATTATTGAAAATTTGAAAGAGAAAAAATAATGAAAACTAATTTTGATTTTGACCAAATTCCTGAAACTGCATGGTGTCCCGGCTGTGGGAACTTTGCTATTCTAAAAGTTATGAAGGAAGCTTTGGATGAATTAAATATTGATCCCAAAAAACTGGTTATATCTGCAGGAATTGGGCAGGCAGCTAAAACATCTCAATATATAAATTCCAATTGTTTTAACGGATTGCATGGCAGAGCACTTCCTGTTGCAACAGGAATAAAAGCTTCAAACCCTGAGCTTATTGTTATTGCTGAAGGAGGGGATGGCGATATGTATGGGGAAGGTGGTAATCATTTTATACATGCAATCAGAAGAAACATTGATATAGCAAATATTGTTCATAATAATATGGTTTACGGTCTAACATTGGGACAGGCTTCCCCGACAAGCAGAAGAGGCTCAAAAACCACTTTGCAATTAGATGGGGTTTTTTTAGAACCTTTTAATCCGATTGCAGTTGCTATTTCTTTAAATGCTTCGTTTGTGGCAAGAGCTTTTTCGGGAGACAGGAAACAATTGAAAGAAATTTTGAAAGAGGCTGTCAATCATAAAGGTTATGCACTTGTTGATGTTTTTCATCCATGCGTTTCATTTAACAAAATTAATACTTTCAAATGGTTTAAAGACAATACTTATTATGTGGATGAAAGCTATGATAATACAGATAAAATGTCGGCATTAGAAAAAGCATTTGAAACTGATAAATTTCCATTGGGTGTAATTTATAAAAATGGAAAAAACAAAACCTTCTCCGAAAATTTAAAAGCTTATAAAAACGATAAAAGACCATTATACAAAAGAGAAGTTAATCTAAAAAAGGTAGAGAAGCTATTATTATCCAACTAAAGTTGTTTTAAAATTATTAATAAAAATGAAAGGAAATAAATTATGAAAAAATTTGAATGTACAGTATGTGGTTATATTTATGACCCTGAGATTGGTGACCCTGACGGTGATATTGAACCGGGCACCAAATTTGAAGATATTCCTGATGACTGGGTTTGTCCGGAATGCGGAGTAGGTAAAGAAGATTTTGAACCTTTTGAAGAATAAAAATAATTGCCACTGTATTCTTGATACTGTGTGCAATCAATTACATTCACCCATTCCATCAACATCCTCCATTATTGACGATCTCATTTTTCTTACAATTTCCATTGTTATTTTATAACATTGTGAATTTTTTAACAAAATGCTTGTTTTTTAAATTTTCAAAATTTAATTTTGTTATGTTAATAATTTAACAATAAATCTTTACTGAGATGGACAAAAGAAAAATGAGACACATCCCACATAAAACCATTGAGCGATTGAGTCAATATCGCAGGGCATTATTAATATGTCAAGCTACCGGGAAAACTCATATTTTCTCACACGAAATAGCAAAAATACAACATATTACTGCTGTTCAGGTAAGACGCGACATTATGCTTATTGGTTATACAGGCACCCTTCGTAAAGGTTATAATATTACAGAATTAGTAAATTTGATTGGTATAATACTTGATACCGATGAAGTATTGAATATTGCAGTTATCGGAATCGGTAATCTTGGACGCGCAATCACAAAATATTTTTCGGGTAAAAGAACCAAATTAAAAATTTCAGCTTCCTTTGATACAAATCCTGATAAAATCGGGAAAAAGTATGCAGGAGTGGATTGTTTTCATATCAACCAACTTGAAAAAATCATTAAGGAAAAAAATATTTCTATTGGAATTATCACAGTACCCTCATCCGAAACAATCGAAATAAAAAACAAACTGGTAAACTCAGGAATAAAAGGAATTTTGAATTACACACCAAAACCTGTAGATGTCCCTGATAATGTTTATCTCGAAGAATACGATATGACAACCTCGCTTGAGAAAGTAGCGTTCTTTGTTAAGATGCATTAGGATTCTTGATCCTTGCCTGTCATGTGAAATGCAACAAAGGGATTCATCCATTTACAACAAATTACAATTATTCCTCACCCTGCCACTTCATCCTAAAGTCCCAGAAAAACAATTGCTAAGCCACTCAGAAGTATTGTTGCTCCTGCAATAGCGTGTGTATATTTTTCAATTTTCCCGAAAGATATAAATTTAATTCCCTTAGAAGCAAGCAGAACTATGCCCAGCATGGTTGAAATGGTAATTACTGAAAAAACTACAATCACTAAAATTAATCCAATTGTGCTTTGTTTAGCAGCAGGATACATTAGTATCGGTATCAAAGGTTCGCAAGGTCCTAAGACAAAAATTGTAAATAAAACCCATGGTGTAATATTTTTCTTATGAACATGATCGTGTGTATGTTCATGTGTATGTTCATGTGTATGAGTACTTCCGTTATCATGAATATGAATATGTTTGTGGGATTTGTTTTTGATTGCACGCCACATTCCCCAAATAAAATATATAAATCCGAATAAAATAAATGCCCATGCAGCAATATCGCCACGAACTCCTTCTAATCCTTCAATTTTTGTAATTCCTATTCCAAAAGCAACACCAATTGCACCTATAAGAACTGAGCTGCCAACATGCCCGATTCCGCATAAAACAGTAACCCAAACAGTTTTAAACATTGTCCATTTTCGTGCTTTAGACATTACAATAAATGGCAAATAATGGTCGGGACCAAATAATGTATGAATAAATGCTAAAGAAGCTGCCGTTGCAAGTAATAATAATATTTCCTGATTCATAATTTTTTATTTAATAACAGTTAAATTAAATATTTCATTTCTACTCAAATTTGCCCAATATTGTAAGGCAAGTTTACGAATATATTTCCAATACTCTTCTGTCAATTTTCCGTTTTCCTTAATTCCATCAAGGATATTCTGTTTTATGATATCCTTATATTTTTGTTTTAATGTAATTTTTATTGATCTGTTTTTAAAAGTAAAAATCGCCAAAGGTATGCAAATTTCATTATCTGAAATTTCAATAAGACCATGACCTATGGTAGCACCCGTTGAAACCTGCAATCCATCGTTAAGACAACTTAGCGGAGGTTGCTTTCCTGCAAAAGACAAAATTTTAATTTCATCAACACCAATATCAAAATATTCTCTCGCTCTCAATCCCATTTTAGTTCCAATAATTGAATATATTCCAAGATGACCGTGCAACTCGTTTGTCAACACTCCTGCTCTCCATTCCGAATACCCATGGTTTTCGATAATTGTTTCCATGTATTGCTGCACATCTGAGGAAAATAAAGCTGTATCCAACGGAAATTGCTCAAAAACAATACTTTCTTTGTTTTTCGCTGCAAGTAACTCAAAAATTTTTGTTTTCACCTTTTCAATCTCAATACATTTTACATTATTAATAAAATGATTTGCTTTTTCAACAAAAAACAAGTTGGGATTAAGCATAAAAACTGGTACCAAATCATCCCATAATTTTAAACAATTAGATTTGATCAGTTCACGAACTTCAGCATTATTATGAGCTATAGAAATATGTCGAGAATATTTTGAATTGATTTTAGAAAATTTATTTACAATTTTATCACTAAGAAAAATTCCCTGATCACCTTCCGAAGATATCTTAAAAAGTGAAATTTCCGAGTTTATTATTATATCAGCAGCAGCTTTATTAAACTTGTAATTTAAACCGGTCTCACCATCACAATACCAAAATATTTTATCTATTTTGGAGAATATTTCCTTATCTTTCTTTACAACTTCCGCAATATTTGTAAGAGGTCCAAGGCACACAAGAGTTACTTTTTCTTCTTCATTTTTTATTGAATTAATAATAAGTTCGGCGGCTGTATTTTCACTTTTATTTGAAATATTATTTTCATCACCCCAAAAAACACCTTTTAGAAAATTCCGGCAAGGAATATTTTTCCTATTACAATTTCTCCCCATTGCAGTCTGCACTCCCTCATGTCCGTAAGTTTTAAGCAAAGCTCTTACTTTCTTCAAACCATCATCAGCCGATAATAAACCATCGCAAGTAGTAATAGCCAAAACCTCGAACTCATTACTGGCAAGCATCATACTTATAGCACGCATATCATCCAGAGCTGCATCGGTATCAATAATTACATGATATTTTGCTTTACCCGAATGACAAATTGCATTAAGAGAAAAAAGAATTAAAAAGCCGAATAAAAATATTTTCTTCATCAAATCACTATTTTATTTTTTTTGATTTAAGATCAAAACTAAAACCACCAAAAACAGTAATTCCCGGCATCGGATAATTCAAATTGATCTCATATTCCTGATCTAAAAGATTTTGTCCGTTAACAAAAATTTGCAAATAAGGAAAAACCTGATACGAAACTCTTGAATTTAACATTGTGTATGACTGTTTTTCAATAGGTTGGATATTTGTGTATAAATTACCAATATGCATAACACTTAAATTAAAGTTTAATTTTTTATACTGATAATTTCCTTTCAGAAATATTTTATGTTCCGGCATCGAAATAATTGGTTTACCGGTATGTAAATATGAATAATTTCCTGAGAATCTTAAATTTTCATTCATCTGGTATGAACCGGAAAATTCAATTCCAAAATTTGTAAAAGCTCCTGTATTTTCAAACTTTACATTTGGATATTGTCCGGACATCATAATAAGATTTTCGCCTTTTGAATAAAACACTGTCAATTCAGACTTTAGTTTTTTACTAAAAACCTTCAATAATCCTATTTCATAATTCCACATATTTTCCGGTTTTAGATTAGGATTTGCCGGAGCCCATAAAAACAATTCTTTAATCGTAGGACTTCTATATCCCTTTGCCACAGAAGTTTTTAAAGTTGTTTTATTTGAAGCAAGCCACGACAAACCAATTTGTGGAACGATTTCATTCCCAAAAATCTTATTATTATCAAGTCGAAGTCCTGTGGTCAGTATCAAATTCTGAAATATATTTTGCTGAACTAAAACATAAGCACCAATTTCATTTACTGAAGTATCACAAAAAACTATTCCTTCTCCCGCCATAGCAAAAATGTTTTCAGCTTTTCCACCATAATTTTTATAATCCATGCCAAGGGTAATGATATTGTTTTTGAATAATTTTAATCCCTGATAAAATGTGATCCCTGCATTTTTATCCAGCGAATGAAATCCATCATAAATATCATGCTCACCAAAATTGTAAAACAATTTTAAAGCACCCTCAGATATTTCAAATTTATTGTCAAGCGACAATGACACTTTTCCTCTTGTAATATCAACCCAATGCTCCTGTGTAATGTAACTGGAATCAATAATGCCGGCAGGTCCCGGATCATAGCTTTTGAATTTTGCCAGATTAGCATCTACAGAAATATTAACATTTTCAGAAATCTCATATTTTGCTTTCACAAAACCATTATTAATATTGAATTCGGAATTTTTGCGATGCCCGTCAGTTTGATCGTGATTAAAAGCAGTATAAACACTGAATTTATCTTTTTTAAACCCTAAAGAAGCCGTATATTTCCATGTATTATATGAACCGGTCATTGCTCTTAACTTAGCAGAAAAACCATTATTTTTTTGTTTTTTGGTGATGATATTAATTACACCACCCATTGCATTCGATCCATATAAAATTGAAGCCGGTCCACGAATAACTTCAACTTTTTCGGCATCGGAGGCAACATAAGCATCGGGTAATGGATGACCGAAAATACCCATATATTGTGGATGCCCGTCAATC
This sequence comes from Bacteroidales bacterium, assembly GCA_030630005.1. Lineage (GTDB taxonomy): Bacteria > Bacteroidota > Bacteroidia > Bacteroidales > JAIORY01 > JAIORY01. The sequence goes on from DAOVNY010000071.1 coordinate 6,615, forward strand.
AATAAAAGCACCTGTGTGTTTGGTGATCCGCCTACTCCGCGTATGCTGATTTTTCCGGCTGCACCTCCGGCTACACCAAAACCAGTAATTCCTCTTTGCGTTACAAACAATCCCGGAACATTCTCACTTAAAAGTGGCAAAATATTCGTCTCACCACTTTTTTCTATTTCCTTTTCAGATAATACCGAAATACTTAATGGAATATTTCTTCGTGATACTTCCACTTTTGAACCGGTAACAACAACACATTCTGTCTCAATAACAACAGGCTTTAAAAATATTTCCAGTTCTATTTTCTCATCATTACCGATTATAACTTTTTCATTGATCTCATCAAAACCAACATAAGTGATTTTTAAAATAAATTTACCTTGCCGGAGATCTTTAAATTCAAATTTCCCGTTTTTATCTGCTACACAACCCTTTTGTAATTCTTCGATAACAATATTAGCTCCAGGTAATAATTCATTTGTTTTTTTGTTTTTTACTACTCCAAAAATTGAAGCATTTTGGGCAATCGACATTGAACAAACTGCCATTGTCAAAAATAAAATTGTAAGTGTTTTTTTCATAAATTTACTCATGTTTCTAAATTTTAAATCATTAAATTATTATTAAAATATCACCTTTATTAAATTCGTGTTACTATTTGGTCAAAAAAAATTTATTATCTTGCTGTGCTCATAACAAGTTTACCGTGTTTAATTCCTTTCAAAGCAATTAATTTATTTGCCAAAGAAATCAATCTCTGAGCTTTTCCTTTAACCGCAATTGTTTCTAAACAATTATCATGATCAAGATGAACATGTTGCACGGCTAATATCAAATCATGAAAATTATGCTGAATATCTGTTGAATGTTTTTGAAGATCTTTTTTGTGATGATCATAAACCAAAACAATAGCTCCGGCAACTTCTTCGTTTTCCAGCCATTTTTCCTCTACAATATTTTTCTTTATCAGAAAACGAATTGCCTGCGAGCGATTAGGAAATTTTTGTTCCTCAACAAGTTTATCAAGCGATTCCAATAAATCTTCTTCAAGAGAAACACCAAACCTTTTAACTTTCATCGTGTTACTATTTTTAGAATGTTGCCGCAAAAATATATTTATTTTTGTTAATGAATTAACAACATTTGGATAATATAATAATTTATTTTAAATCTAAATAAATCACTATTTTTGTAAACAATGGAAAATTCAAAAAAAAGATATTTTATAAAACTGGCATATAAAGGAAGCAACTATCATGGTTGGCAATTGCAGGGTAATACATCTACAATTCAACTTGAAATTAATAATGCTTTATCAACAATTCTATCCGAAGAAATTAATATAATCGGTTGTGGCAGAACCGACACCGGAGTTCATGCAAGAAACTTTTATGCACATTTTAATCTTGAAAAAGAAATTAATAAAGTTGATATTCAAAAGTTAATCTTCAAATTAAATAGCTTTTTAAGTAAAGATATAGTGATACTCGAAATTTTTACTGTCCACCCGGAAGCACATGCCCGCTTCGATGCAATTTCAAGAACTTATCAATATTTTATCAGTAAAAGGAAAGACCCTTTTGCACAAGATATTTCTTATCATTTATTTGGTGATATAGATGTTGAACTGATGAATAAAGGTGCAAAATTATTATTCGACTATTCGGATTTTACTTCATTTTCAAAATCAAATACTCAAGTAAAAACTAATATTTGTAAAATAACTAAAGCAGAATGGATCGAAAATGAAAATCAAATTATTTTCACAATTTCAGCCGACAGGTTTTTGCGAAATATGGTCAGAGCGATAGTTGGAACATTGATAGACTTGGGAATGAAAAAAATATCCTTAAATGATGTAAAAAAAATAATAGAAAGCAAAAACCGCTCAAACGCAGGATATTCTGTTCCTGCCAAAGGACTGTTTCTTACAAAAGTTATATACCCTAAAAACTTATTATAGCACACTGATATTTATGATTTTATTCATTATCATAACAAATCAGTTTTATCAGTTAAATCAGTGTACTTATTCTCTTTTTTTTCAAAACCCTTTTTGCTGCTTCAAAAATTGCCTCAGAAGACATTCCATATTTCTTCAACAATTCTTCCGGTTGTCCTGATTCGCCAAAAGAATCTTTCATTCCGATAAATTCAATTGGGACATGGTGATTTTCAGAAACTACTTCTGCAACTGCACTCCCCATTCCACCTGCAATTTGGTGTTCTTCCGCAGTGACAATAGCTCCGGTTTCTCTTGCGGCTTTAATGATCTCATTTTTATCAATAGGTTTAATTGTATGCAGATTAATTACCCTTGCTCCTACTCCTATTTTCCAAAGTTTTTCAGCCGCTTTAAGTGCTTCCCAAACCAGATGACCCGTTGCAATAATACTCATATCATCACCATCTTGTAAAACATCGGCTTTTCCGATTTTAAATTTTTGATCGGTCGCGGTAAAATCAGGCACTGCATTTCTGCCAAAACGGAGATAAACAGGACCATTAACTTTTTCAATTGCAGCTTTTACGGCAATTCTTGTTTGAGTGGCATCACAAGGAGAAATGACTGTCATATTTGGCATAACCCTCATAACAGCAATATCTTCCAATGCCTGATGAGTAGCTCCGTCAGGACCAACAGAAATTCCGGCATGAGCTCCGCCAATCAACACATGAAGATTATTATAACAAACTGATATCCGAATTTGGTCAGCAGCACGTAAAGCTGCAAACACTCCGTAAGTTGAAAAAACAGGTATCTTTCCGCTTAAAGCAAGTCCGGCAGCAACTCCAACACAATTTTGTTCAGCTATTCCCAAAGAGAAAAAGCGTTTGGAAAATTTCTCCGCAAATAAATTCACCCCTACCGAAGAAGTAATATCAGCACCCAAAGCTATCACATTCTTATTATCAAATCCGGCATCTACCAGTCCTTCACCAAAACCTGTTTTTGTAGGTTTATCACCTCTGTTTTTATAAATCATACTTCAATTCTTATCTTTTCAATTTATTAATAAATTTCTAATTGCAATACAAAATTCTCAAGCTCTTCATCTGAAGGAGCTTTCCCGTGCCATGTATGGTTATTTTCAATACTTTTCACTCCTTTACCCATAATTGTTTCAGCAATAATTACACTTGGTTTTCCTTTATAATTTTTTGCTTCATTCAGCACATTGATCAAATCATTATGATCATGACCATTGCAATTAATAACATTCCAGCCAAAAGACTTCCATTTATCACTCAGAGATTCGAGTTTCATAACATCAGTTGTTTTTCCGTCAATCTGAACATGATTTCGGTCAATTATTGCAGTGATATTATCAAGTTTATGATGAGAGGCACTCATAGCAGCTTCCCAGATGGAACCTTCCTGCAATTCACCATCACCATGAATACTGAATATCTGCCGGTCTTTTTTATCAATTTTTGCTGATAAAGCCATCCCAACAGCAATAGACAAGCCTTGTCCGAGTGAACCTGAGGATAATTCCAGTCCGGGTAAACCGTGATCCTTGCCGGGATGTCCTTGTAATCTGGAACCAAGTTTTCGTAAAGTTTTTAGTTCTTTAAGAGGAAAATATCCTGCTCTTGCAAGAGTAGCATAATGAACAGGAGCAACATGTCCTATCGACAAGACCAAACGATCGCGATCTGCCCAATTTGGATTTTCAGGATCATGATTCAAGACATTGAAATAAAGAACTGTAAAAACATCTGCAAGTCCAAGCGATCCGCCTGTATGACCTGAACCGGCTGCATTTATTGAAGTTAATACGTCTTTCCGAATCTCTTTAGATATTTTTCTTAACTCCTCAATATTATCAATTTGTTTCATAATTTTCCTTATTCCATTATTCCCATTATTCCAACATTCCAAATCAAAAAATATTAACAAAAAAGTAATATCCTACAATTATTGAGTAAACAAGTTTCATAAGGGTTCCTGTGATAAATCCGATAAAAGAACCAATTGCTGATCTTATGGCAGCATTTGAATCTTGTCCTGCCATTGATTCTCCGATATATGCGCCAACAAAAGGTCCAAGAATTATTCCCAGCAGTCCGAAAGGACCAATAACTATCCCAAGAATAGGTAAAACAAAAATACCAACAAGCAAACCGATTATACTCCCTCTCACTCCCATTTTTGTTCCACCGAATTTTTTAGTTCCCCATATCGGAACAATATAATCAAGGAAAGTTACACCTGCAGCAATTAATCCCATTATCACAAGAAATTCTTCTTCAAATGGTGCCGATTCTTTTAACTGAAGTAATAAAAGAGCAAAAAAACTAACAACAGGTCCCGGTATTCCCGGAATTATCGCACCGATTATCCCTATCAAAATCAGAACAATACCTATCAATATCCAAATCCAATCCATAACTTACAATTTAATACTCATTAAATTAAATATTTATTTTATCCGCTAAGATAGCAAAATCTTTAAAATTTGTTTAACTCGTTTTATATAATAATTAAAATGTGTTTTTTTGCTCAGCGATTTTATAAAAAAAAATGCATCTATGCGAATCAAGGGTTAAAATATCAAATTAATAAAAGCAGTATTTTAAATCTTCTTCAAATCTTTTACAGATATAAAAGTAACGTTGTATTAACTTTACTGCTTTAGTCTCGAGAATCATATCTTAAAATGTTTTGTGAATATTACATTTAAGATATTGGTTCTCAGGCTAAAAATTAGACTTGTTTATGATATGTTATTGACATTCTTTTGTTTATAACTATAGCTTATTTGCTCACTTTTAACCCTTGATTCGCATA
>DAOVNY010000118.1 GCA_030630005.1 Bacteroidales bacterium
AAATCGTATATCTGACAACGTGATAAGATCGTAGGAATTATCTTATGTTTTTCCGTTGTAGCAAGAATAAACTTTGCGTAAGCCGGTGGTTCTTCCAGTGTTTTCAGAAATGCGTTAAAAGCAGATGCAGAAAGCATGTGAACCTCATCAATAATATAAATTTTATATTTCCCAACCTGAGGAGGAATGCGTACCTGGTCAACAAGATTTCTAATATCATCAACAGAATTATTTGAAGCTGCATCAAGTTCGTGTATATTGAAAGATGCCGAGTTATTGAACGAAGTGCATGATTCACATTTATCACAGGCTTCAATATTTTCTGATAGATTTTCGCAATTTATTGTTTTGGCAAGAATTCGGGCACAAGTTGTTTTCCCAATTCCACGGGGACCGGTAAACAAAAATGCCTGAGCCAAATGATTGTTTTTAATTGCATTTTTTAAGGTTGAGGTAATTGATTTTTGTCCCACAACTGTGTCAAATGTTGCCGGTCGGTACTTTCTCGCTGAAACAATAAAATTCTCCATTCTGAAATTTGTGTGGTTTTTTAGTGAAGTCAAAATTAGTAAACTTTTTGATGTTGAAGATAATTTGTTTAATCAGTTTTTAACAGTTCCTATATTCCAACGACTAAAAGGAGTCCGTATGGATATTCCTCTTATCTTTGCCTATTAATTATAATGATTTTAAAATGGGATTGATAAACAGCTTGTATTTATATTCTAAATATTTTTCACTTTCTTTGTTTCAAAAGGAACGGGGTTTTGTTTTTAGAGATGCTTCACGTTTTCTGTTTTCTTCTTTTCCAAAAAATATAAATAAATATTCCGGCAATGGAAAAAAGCAAGCAATTGAAAATGCTGTAAACTGGTTGCTTCACTCCCAAAAAATGATGAAAGACCAAGGTTTTGGTTCTTATCATATAATTAATAAATGGTCAAGTTCGTATCCCGAAACTACCGGCTATATAATTCCGACATTAATTGAATTTGGTGAAAAAACAAATAATCAAGCAATAATTGAAAAAGCAATTTCTGCTGCCGACTGGCTTTTAGAAATTCAGAAAGAAAGCGGTGGTTGGCAAGGTGGAAGAATTGAGGAAAATAATCCTGAAATTGTTTTTAACACCGGACAGATCATCAGAGGACTTCTTGCTGTTTATAAAATTAATAAGGAAAAAAAATATTTAAAATCTGCTATTAAAGCGGCTGATTGGTTGTGCTCGGTACAATCAGAAGATGGGTTTTGGAAAGAAAATGCTTTGATGAATCGTGAGCGGGTTTATGATTCTTATGTGGATGTACCGCTTATTTTGGTTTATCTTTTGTCATCTGAAAAAAAATATTTAGATGCAGCCCGAAAAAATCTTAATTGGATAATAAACAAAAAACAAAAAGCAAACGGCTGGTTTGAGGATTGCGATAATACAATTAAAAATAATGACAGACCGATACTGCACACAATTTCATATACAATTGACGGTTTGCTTGATAGCGGGATAATTCTTGATGATAAAAAATTGATTGAACATGCAGAAAAACCTGCGAAAGTTTTATTGGAAAAATTTCAAAAAGATGGTTTTCTAAACGGGAGATACAACAGCAATTGGGAAGGCTCGGAATATATGTTACTTACCGGATGTGCCCAAATAGCAATAGTTTGGATGAAATTGTATAAAATTGGAAAAGGAAAAGAATATCTCGAAGTTGCGAAAAAAATGAATAATATTTTAGTCGCAATTCAAAACAGGGTTAAAAATGAGTCACCGGATACAAAAGGAGCACTTTCAGGTTCATTTCCGGTTTGGGGAAGATATGAGCCTTTTGCTTTTCCGAATTGGGCTACAAAATATTTCATCGATTCGTTAATGTTGGAAGATAATTATGATAAATAATTTTACTTTGACAAAGACAGACAGACATAAAATTTTAATTAATAGATTTGAAAGTGCTTTAGCGCACTTTCCTAATCACCCTGCTTTGGAAGTGAGCGATGAGATTTACAGTTATTCTGAGCTAAATAATTTCTCAAATAATATTGCGAATTGTATTATCGAAAATTCAGCGTCGGAATGTAAAATGGCTGCCGTGCTTGGTCAAAAAAGTTTTGAAACCTATGCCGCTGTACTTGGAATTTTAAAAGCATCAAAAGCTTATGTTCCCTTAAATCCGAGATTTCCGCTTGCCAGGACAATAAAAATGATTAAAAATTCAGGAGTGGATACAATTGTTGTAAGCCATGAAAGTATTGATTATCTGAAAGATATTTTATTGACAACAAATATTCCTTTAAAAATTATTTTGCCCGGTGTTGAGGATGCTTCTGAACATATTTCTTGTTTTCAGGAATGCAGGTTTTTTTTAAAATCTGATCTTAAGAATAGTGAAAATCCCATAATAAATTCTAATCCTACAGATATTGCATATCTTCTCTTTACCTCCGGCAGCACCGGAGAACCAAAAGCTGTTGCTGTTTTAAATTCCAATGTTACTTCTTATCTTGATTTGATTTCGGAAAATTATGATCTTTCGGAAAATGACAGATTTTCCCAGACCTTTGATCTTACTTTTGATTTGAGTGTGCATGACATGTTTGTTTGCTGGCAAAGTGGCGGATGTCTTGTCATTCCTGAAAAAGACTCTTCCTTTTTTATGTCAAAATATATCAGAAAAAATAATATTTCAGTCTGGTTTTCGGTGCCTTCACTTGCCGTGATGATGTCGAAAATGAGATTACTGAAAGCCGATATATTTCCGACATTGAAATATAGTTTTTTTTGTGGAGAACCGTTTTTTATTAATACTGCTTTGGATTGGCAAAAAGCTGCTTCTAAATCTAAAGTTATTAATCTTTACGGTCCTTCCGAAACAACAATTGCAATAAGCAGTTGTGAATTGAAAAATGAAAAAAATCCTGAAAAAAATGGAATTTTTTCTATCGGGAAAGTGTTTCCGGCTCAGGAATATTGTATCATAAATGATAAAAATGAGGTTTTAAAAAGTGGCGAAAAAGGCGAATTATGTTTGAGAGGTTCGCAAGTTATAAATGGATATTTTAATGATAATGAAAATACAGATAAAAGTTTTATCCAAATTCCCGGCAAGGGAAATAAATTGTGGTACAAAACCGGTGATCTGATAATTGAAGAAACCGGGAATTTGTTTTTTCTCGGGCGATTAGATAACGAAGTAAAAGTGAATGGTTTCAGGGTGAATCTTCAGGAAATTGATTATATTGTAATGCGAACTTCTGGTTCGGAATTTGTTGCAAGCGTGAGTTATAGCAGAGGAAATGACGGAGTTAATAAATTATTTTCGTTCGTTTGCCAGTCACAAAATAAAAATATTTCAGAGCCGGAAATTATTAGTAGCTGTAAAGAAAAGTTGCCTTGGTACATGATTCCCGAAAAGGTATTTATTATTGAAGAAATGCCTTTAAATAAAAACGGAAAAATTGATAAAAGAAAACTAATTAAAAAGTATTTGATATGAATGTCGCAAAGATAAAAAACTATATTATTGAAAATTTGAAAAATAAGTTAGAACAGTTTGGGATAAACCAAAATGAAATTAAAAAGGATTTTGATTTTGTTCAGAGTGGATTGTTAGATTCGATGGCTTTTGTTGAAATGATTGCCGGAATGGAACAACATTTTGATATTGAGATTGATTTTGAAAATATTGATAAAGATGACGAATTTACAACTTTGCGTGGCATTAACGAATTATTTTTAAAGGCTAAATAAAATGGATAACTTAAGAATAATACAAATAAAAAAGCCTGAAAGCAAATTATTGCCTCAGGTAGAACGGCAGTTTGCTGCAATGTACGATCATATTAAAGATAAAGGTTTAAAACTTCCCTTAGTTGAAGAAGGTGAAAAAAAATGGATAAATTCGATAAAAAAAACGATAGGTAAGTATAGTGGTTTGTTTGTTGCTGTGGATGGCGAAAAAGTTGCCGGATTTGTTTTCGGAGTAATGAAATTTACACCGGATTATCTTGGAAGTCAGAAAGTAGGGTTTTTTACCCATCAATATATTGATCCGGATTATCGGGGAAAAGGTCTTGGAAAAAAACTTTTTATTGCTCTTGAAAAATGGTTTAATGAAAAGAATGTTATTTCGGTTGAAGCTCAGGCGAATTATTTCAATGAGGGTTCGCGTAAATATTTAGAGAAAAGCGGCTATGAATATGAACTTGTTCAGTTTAGGAAATTTCTGAAAAAATAAGGATGAAACCCCCCGAAAAAAAATCACAAATTTTTCTAATAACTGAAAATGAACTAAAGCAAAAATATAAATGTATGGAAAAGGGATATATTCCATATCAAAAAATTGTTGATAAACTTGATGTTAATGAAGGTGAAATACTGATAATTGCCTCAAACATTACAAAAATGGCTTTTTTGTCAGGGAGAAAAGAGGGTTCGTTCGATAGCAATTTGTTAATCGACAGTTTTCAGAAAAAGCTGGGCAAAGCAGGAACTCTGATCTTTCCTGCTTATAATCACAATTTAAAATCAGGGCATAAATTTGATATTAAAAACACAGCTCCCGTTACAGGTGCATTAGCTCTTGCTGCCTTTAAACGCCCCGATTTTAAACGAACCAGAAATCCGTTACATTCATTTCTTGTCTCTGGAAAATACGCCGACAAGCTGAGTAAAATGAACAATAAAAGCTCATTTGGAAAAGATTCGCCTTTTGCTTTCTTTTTAGAAAAAAATGCAAAAATGTTGTTTATTTCAACTAATGTTACAGCTGCATTTACTTTTACTCATTTTGTTGAAGAAAAAGAAAAAGTTCACTATCGTAAATATCAGAAACTATCAATCAAATATACTGATGAAAAGAATCAATTTTCGGTAAAAGAATTTTTATTTTATAAGAAAAAAACCGGTTGGGACCTTGATTTTAATCCTCTCGAAGAATTGTTCAGAAAATCAATATTAAACGAAAAAATGATAAACGGATTAAAATTTCAATCATTAAATCTTGCCGAAACTTATAATATTATTTTAAAAGACATTCGTGAAAACAAAGCAAAAAGTATTGCTTATTTTTGTTTGAAACTTTTTGTAAAAGATACTGTAAAACAAGTATTAAAAAACTTGAAAATTTTTAGAACTACATTTGATAAAATTCAAAATGCTGCTAATATATTGTGATACAATAAGTGCAAGGATTGAGTATATTTTTAAATTGATTTTTAAAGATATTTTGGGTGTGGACGTTAGTTTTACAACTGATAATGATGATTATGCAAATTCATCTCATCCAAAGATAAATTATTCAAAAAATAGAATAACAAAAGAAGAACTGTTTTTTTATAGTGTCGATTTTTTGTTTGAAAAAGATATCCGAAAAATTAATCATGAAGTAATTAAGTTTGAGGGATATCCGGTAATTTTCTCTCATCAAAATACAGATTCTGTTTTCCCGTTCGATCCATTTGCAATGAGTTTTTATTTTGTCAGCAGATATGAAGAATATCTGATGGAAGACAGGAAAGATGCTCACGGAAGAGTTAAAGCCGAAGCATATCTTGCTTTTAAAAATTGTATTCATCATCGTCCTGTTGTAAATATCCTTGCCGGTGAAATTAAGTTGTTGATTGAGGAAAAATATCCAGCGTTTAAATTTCCTGAAAAGAAATATAATTTCATCCCGACTTATGATATTGATATGGCTTTTGCGCATCTTGGAAAAGGATTATTAAGATCAGTTGGTGGGTTTGGCAAACTTGCTTTAAGGTTTAAATTCAAGGAGATATTTGAAAGAATCAATACCCTTGCCGGGATAATTTCTGATCCTTATGATAATTTTGATACGCATATTGAGCAACAAAATAAATACAATCTTAAGCCTTTATATTTTGTAAATCTTGGTGATTACGGTACTTTTGATAAAAATATTTCATACAAAAATAAACGACTTCGGGAGCTTCTGAAAAAGCTGGATCATAGTGCTGAAATAGGAACACACCCTTCATATAAATCAAATGAACATCCTGAAAAAGTAAAGATTGAGAAAGAGAGACTTGAAGAAATTATAAATTCAAAAGTTACAAAAAACAGGCAACATTTCTTAATATTGTCTTTTCCCGAAACTTATAATAATCTGATAAATTCAGGTATTACCGATGATTATTCCATGGGTTTTGCATCACAGATGGGATTCAGGGCGGGGATTTGTAGTTCTTTTAATTTTTATGATCTTACCGGAGAAAAAGAAACTTCACTCAGGATTCATCCTTTTGCTTTTATGGACACAATGTTTGAGGATTATCTGAAATTAAGTCCTGCTAAAATAATTAAATACGTAAAACCTCTGATCGAAGAAACTAAAAAATATAATGGAGAGCTTATAGCCATCTGGCATAATTATGCTTTGAGCAATAACAAAGAAAAATTGCAGGTTTATAAGGAAATTGTTAAATTAGCAAAAAAATAAATGATAAAACACCTAAAATACAACGAAATAGATAAAAATAAATGGGACGAATGTATCAGGACTTCCTTTAACGGGAATATTTATGCATATTCCTGGTATCTTAATATTGTTTGTGAAAGTTGGGAAGCTCTTGTTGAAAATGATTACGAAAGAGTTTTTCCTCTGACAACCGGAAGAAAATTCGGAGTAGATTATTTGTATCAACCTTTTTTTACTCAGCAACTTGGAGTTTTTTCAAAGAATATCCTAACCAAAGGGATAGTTGATAAATTTATATCTTCGATACCCGAAAAATATAAATTTGCCGAAATATTATTAAATACATTCAATAAAATTGATGATAAAGAATTTCAGGTAACACCTCAGTTAAATCACGAATTAGACCTGATAAGTTCTTACAGAATCCTTTCACGACATTATTCAAAAAACACAAAACGAAATATTACAAAAGCTGAAAAAGCAGAACTTACAATAGTAAAAAATGTAAAGCCGGACGAGATTATTGCACTTTTTAGAAAGAATCGGGGTAAAACTGTAAAAACTCTGAAAGAGAAAAATTACAAGGTTTTAAGCCGATTAATTTATACTGCAATATATAGGGGGCTTGCTCAAATATACGGTGCTTATACAAAAAATAACCAGTTGTGTTCGGCTGTGGTTTTTATTGAGGGAAATAAAAAGGCTGTTTTTATATTTTCGGGAAGTAGCTCTGAGGCAAGGAAAAATGGAGCAATGCCTTTTTTGATTGATGCTTTTATTAAAGATAATTCGGGCAAACATCTTACACTTGATTTTGACGGATCGAATGATCCGAATCTTGCACGTTTTTACAAAGGCTTTGGTTCTAAAGAAGTGAATTATTATAAACTCCGGATTAATAAATTGTCCGGATTATCTAAGCATGCATTTAGGGTTTATAAAAAGATTAAAGGCTAACCTTCAAATTAATACTAAAA
>DAOVNY010000012.1 GCA_030630005.1 Bacteroidales bacterium
GAAAATATTCATTACGAAACCGAATTAGTTTATAAAATCAACAAGGTTGGGCGACATATTCAAAAACAATTTGCCCACACATATTTTGATGAAGTAGGTCTTGGAATTGACTTTACGGCAAGAGACCTCCAAAATAAATTAAAAGATAAAGGACTTCCGTGGGAGCTTTGCAAAGCTTTTGATTATTCAGCACCTATAAGTAAATTTATTTCAAAAAAGAATTTCTCAGAACAGGATGGAATAAATTTTTTATTAAAGATAAATGGAGAAATCCGACAAGAAGGAAATTCAAAAAACATGATATTTTCTATTGACGATCTAATTGTTTATATTTCTAAATTCTTTACTTTAAAGATTGGTGATCTGATATTTACAGGAACACCTGAAGGTGTTGGACCTGTTAAAATCGGTGACAACTTACAAGCTTTTCTTGAAAATGAAAAAATGATGGATTTTAAAGTATTGTGATTTGTTTATGTAAAAACTATCTTTTCAATCACATCTTCCCCAACTTCATCATTCAAAGATTTTATAATTCTCTCTTTAGCATAACCAAGTTCGTTTTTTAATGCAGGCGAATCGAGTTTTACGAAAAGTGCTTTTTTCCGAATATTCAATTTGAGTGTGTGCTTTGAGATCATTTTACCAACAACATTCTCCCACGAGTTCATCAAACGAACTTCAAGTAATTTCCCGTTAAGACGATATGCTTTCAGTAATTCTCTGACCACTTCTTTTAAAGTTTGTTCGTTCGATTTTTGCATAAAATAACTTTTAGTAGTGAACTCGATTTTCAAATTTTCAAATTTTCAAATCTCGCTCACAACAGCATTTTTAATCTCAAATATTTTATGATCAATATTTACAATTTTAAATATCTTTTCTATTCTTTGTCTTTGTGTATCAGTAATAAAAACCTGTCCGAAATTATTCTCACTTACTAATTGTATCAATTGCTTCACCCTTGAATCATCAAGTTTATCAAAAATATCATCAAATAATAAAACAGGTTTAAAGCCCTTTTTGTTTTTTGTGAAATCAAACTGAGCTAATTTTATTGCTATCACGAAAGATTTCTGTTGTCCTTGCGAACCAAATTTCTTTACAGGAAAACCATTAATAAGAAAATCTAAATCATCCTTGTGTGTCCCAACTGTTGTATATCTCAACATTCTATCCCTTTGTTGAGTAGTTTCCAATAGCTTTTCAAAGTCATTATCAATCAATTGTGAATTATATTCAATACTTACTTTTTCTTTATTTTTGGAAATAAACTCAAAATAACGTTGAAAAATAGGAATAAATTCTTTTAAAAATGTTTTTCTCTTTTCGAATAATTTGTTCCCGAGTTTCACTAATTGATCGCTCCAAATATCCAGAGCATCTTTATCAAAATAATTACTCTCCGAAAACTTCTTTAGCAAAGAGTTTCGTTGATAAAGTGCTTTATTATATTTTAAAAGATCATCAAGATAAAACTTATCGAATTGTGAGATCACACCGTCAATATATTTCCGGCGCACATCGCTTCCTTCATTTATCAAATCACGATCATAAGGCGAAATCATAACTAACGGAAAATGACCGATGTGATCAGCGAGACGGTCATATTCTTTTTTATTTAGTTTAAATACTTTCCGTGAATGTCGTTTTTGGATACAACTGACAATATCTTGTTTATCTCCGTTCCTGAAATAATTTCCATGAATGGAAAAAAAAGCTTGTTCGTGCTTAATATTTTGAGTGTCAACAAGATTAAAATAACTTTTACAAAATGAAAGGTAATAAATTGCATCCAGAATATTAGTTTTACCTACACCATTATCACCAATAAAACAGTTGATCTTTTCGGAGAAGATCATTTCTGCCTGATCGTAATTTTTAAAATTTATAAGATTTATTTTCTGTAAATACATATTAAAACTTCTCAATAATTCCGGCTACTTTTTCCATTAACCATCGTGGTGTGGAAGTAGCACCACATATTCCGACATCAGATATTCCGGTAAACCATTCTTTGTTGATCTCCGATATTTCAGAAACAAAGTAAGTATTTGGATTTACACTTTTGCAAACACTATATAAAAATTTTCCGTTCGAGCTTTTTTTTCCGCTTACAAAAATAAGAACATCATGCTCAATCGCAAATTTCTTAAATTCAGTGGCTCTGTTTGCCACTTGCCGGCAAATTGAATCCTGAAAGGTAAAATTATTATCCCCTATTTTACTTTTAATTTCATCCTTGATTTTATAAAAAACCTCAATACTTCTCGTTGTCTGAGCAAAAAGACTAACAGCTTTTTCAAAATCAATTTTATCAATATCTTCAGGAGATTCTATAATTACAGCATTATTATTTACCTGTCCGTTTAAGCCAATAACTTCAGGATGATCTTTTTTTCCATAAATTACAATTTGCCCGCCAATGTCTTTTATGCTTTCATATTGATTTTTAATTTTTTCCTGCAAACTCAAAACAACTTTACACGAAGCATCAATAAGTTCAATATTATTTTCTTTTGCAATACGATATGTTTCGGGAGGTTCGCCATGTGCTCTTATCATGACTTTTGTATTTTTAAGTTTTTTAAACTTTTTGTAATCAATTATTTCAAGACCTTTTTCAGCAAGTCGTTTTACCTCAATTGCATTATGAACAATATCGCCAAGACAATATAATTTACCTGACTTATCAAGTTCAGTTTCAGCTGTTTTAATAGCATTTACCACACCAAAGCAAAATCCCGAATTTTTATTAACTGTAACTTTCATGTTCAATTTTTGAATTTGTAAATTTATACAAATCAAATGAGATAAGATTATTGTTATGAAATTATTTCAATTTATGAAATCCCTACTTCCTGCCAAAGAAATCCGACAAATTAGTAGTCATTGTAATATAGTTTGGTGAGCCTACAAGGTGATAGGTCGAACGGGAATAGTTAAAATGAAATTTGGAGACTCTGAAACCAAATCCCCACGAAAAGCCGATTGTCGAAAGTTTTGTATTCACTTTCATTTCCTGTCGCCGTTGATAATTATATCCTAATCGAATACTAAAGTTTTTTGACATAAGAAATTCACCGCCTATAACAATATGTCGCATAAGATTATCTGCAATATCTTCAAGCTTATTTTCCTTGATTTCTTCTCCTGTGATAGGATCAAAATTATTTTGTGAATCAAACAGATTTTCATAAGACAGATCCCATCTTTCGAGGTGGATTAGCAAAATAGAATATCTGAAAGGTAAATGCGATAGTCTTTTCGACATTCCTAATTGAATTTCGAAAGGCAGTGGCTCAGGGTTTCCGGCACGATACGATACTAATTGTCTTCCGATATTTCTCGCTAAAAGCGAAACAGTAAGGTCATTATCCGGATTGTGATAGGTGCCGGCTACATCAACTGCAATTCCGAATGATTTATATGATTCGAAAGCAGAATATATCATTTTAAAATTAGCTCCGATTGAGAAAAGAGAATCCAATTGTCGTCCCCAGCCAACATTCAAGGCAAGTTCGGCAACATTGAATTTTCCAAACTGCTCACCTGTTACATCAGCATAGGTAAACTCTCCATAATCGATAAACTGCATACTTCCCACAAAACTTCCAACTTTATCAAATGTTCTGGAATACGAGGCAAAGCCATAATTGATATCCGAAAAATAATCGACAAAACTCAATGCCAGATTATTATGCATTTTATCTGTTATAAGTGAGGGATTAGCCAAAGCAAGAGTAATATCATTATCCTTTACAGATAAAAAATTTCCACCCATTGCTGCTATTCTTGCAGAATTTGTCAAATTTAGAAATTCATAAGTATTATCACCCCCTATTTGAGAGTATGAATTATTGCTTAAAAAAAAGCACAGAATAAGCGATAATCCGGTTAATTTAAAGTATTTTGACACGATAATAGATTTTATTTTGATTATTAAACGCAAAAATATTCAATTTATGATTTTATATTGATATAAAAGTAAAATGTTTTACTAAATTTGAAAACTATTAAGCTTTTTTCTAAGATTAATTATTTATGAAAACAAAAAACATACTTTATGTTGAGGATGATAAAATCATTTCAAAAATTGTTTTGGGGCATCTTTCAAAAATCGGGCATAAAGCAAAAACGATAAACACAGGTGAATTTGCACTGGAAATGATAAAAAGGGAATCATTCGATCTTATTTTAATGGATATTTCATTAGCTGGAAAAATGGATGGAATAGAAACCACAAAAATCATTAATAAGAAATACAATATTCCTGTAATTTACCTGACAACGAGATCGGATGAGGGAACTCTTAATAGAGTTATGGATACCAAATATTATGGATACCTGATTAAACCTGCTACAATAGAAGAATTGGATGTAGCAATTAATCTTACATTTCATAAAATTGAAATCGAGAAAAAACATAATGAAGCCATCGAACAACTTAAAGAATCTGAGAACCGCTTTGCAACTTTTATGGATAACATACCGGGATCAATTTTTATAAAAGATCAAGATTCCCGATTTCTTTTTGCAAATAATTATTTAATAAAACATGCTCAAGTTGAAGATATTATTAATAAAACTTCCATTGAAATATTTAACAAAGGTGATGCTATAAAAGATATTAACGAGGATATTGAAGTTTTAAAAAGTGGAGCTATTGAATTTGACGACAAAGGAAGAGATAAATTCGGAAATGATAATTATTATCGCATTGTTAAGTTTCCAATCTATAGAGAAAACAAACCTCCACTTATAGGAGGTATCGCTCTTGAAATAACAAAAGAAAAATTGTTTGAGAATAAACTCCGTTTTAACGAAGAAAGATTAAGATTAGCACTGGATGCGGCTAATGAAGGCACTTTCGATAGAAATCTTGAAAATAACGATTTTTATATTTCACCAAATTTTAAAAAAATATTAGGTGTTAGTGATGTAAACGAAGAAATTGATTACAAGACAATCTGGGATAAGTTTGTTCACCCTGACGACAGCGAATGGGTACAAAAAGAAATCATGGACCACATAGAGGGAAACTCCGACTCGTATAATATTGAATATAGAATAATCAAAAAAAATAATGAAATTGGTTGGTTAACTGAAAAAGGGAAAGTTGTTCACCGTGATAAAAACAATAAGGCTTTGCGATTAATGGGTGTCGTTTTGGAAACTACGAGCAAAAAAAATTATGAAGCTGAATTAAAACAGGCAAAAATTACTGCCGATAAATCAAATAAATTCAAAAGCGAATTTCTTTCAAATATGAGCCATGAAATAAGAACTCCTATGAATACAA
This sequence comes from Bacteroidales bacterium, assembly GCA_030630005.1. Lineage (GTDB taxonomy): Bacteria > Bacteroidota > Bacteroidia > Bacteroidales > JAIORY01 > JAIORY01. The sequence continues at coordinate 5,303 of DAOVNY010000012.1, forward strand.
TTTTCGGGATGACTGATTTAATGCTTGAAATGGTTCATGATAAAGAACAAAAAGAATATCTCGAAATCATTAAAATATCATCAGAACATCTTTTAAATATTATTAATGATATTCTTGATCTCTCCAAAATTGAAGCAGGAGAAATAAAGATCATCAATAAAGAATTCAATATTGAGAAAACTGCAAATGATATAATTGAATCATTAAAACCACTTGCAAATAAAAAAGATTTGAAACTAAATTACACCTTGGATTCAAAAATTCCAGAGTATGTTATTGGTGATTCAATTCATCTGAAACAAATTTTATATAACCTTTTGGGCAATGCAATAAAATTTACTGATGAAGGAAGCTGTACTCTTGATATTAAAATTGATAAAACCACAAAACAAAAACCATTTAATTTAACACTTCATTTTACAGTATCGGATACAGGTATAGGAATACCAAAAAAATATTTGAGATCAATTTTTAATACTTTTTCTCAAGCCAAAAATTCAAGATCAAACGACTTAAAAGGAACAGGGCTTGGACTGTCAATCACACAAAAATTAATTGAACGTCTTGGCGGGAAAATAAAAGTCGAAAGCATTGAAAACGAAGGCAGTATTTTTAGTTTTAACGTAAATTTCACTAAGGTTGGAGAAAAAACCACTCTGGAAAAAGCTACAATAACCAAGCAAGATAGCACATCAAAAGGAAAAAGATTGAATATTCTAATTGCTGAAGATAATAAGCTCAATCAAAAACTTATTGTTACTTTGCTTACACGAATGGGACACAAGTGCCGGATTGTTTCAAATGGTGTAGATATTATGGAAGCCTTGCCGCTCGAAAAGTTCGACTTAATATTTATGGATATTCAAATGCCTATCATGAACGGAATTGAAACCACAAAGGCGATCAGAAATAGTAATAATTATTTGTTTGATAATAACATTCCAATAGTGGCGATTACTGCTTTTGCTTTTGAAGAAGATAAAAAACTATTCCTTGAGAAAGGTATGAATGATTTTATTCCAAAACCAATTAATGCCGGAAAACTTAAAACTGTTATTGAAAATTTGCAAAAAAACAAACTTATCGGCAAATTATGTCATTAACCCACGACCGGTTTTTTTGATCTTATTTTCGCTTTTTAAGGATTCTATCAATTTATCAAGTATCCCGTTAATAAAAACACTGCTTTTTGATGTACTGAAATATTTGGCAAGCTCAATATATTCATTCATTGTTACTTTAACAGGAATAGAGGGAAATTCGAATAACTCAGCCAAAGCCATCTTCAATAAAAGAACATCCATAATTGCAATTCTATCAATCTCCCAGTTCTTCGCTTTTTCTTCGATCATCTTTTTATATTCCTCACTTTTAAGAATTGTCTTTCTGAATAAGGAAATAATAAAGTCTTTATCATCATTATCCTCTTTCGAAGACTTATAAATAGCAGGTAAAAATTTAAATTCATCCTGATCTTCGGTAAATAACTGAATAGTTTTTATAATTAGAAAATTAGCAGTATGAAAATCATCAACCCAGTATATATTTTTATCCTCATAATAACTTTCGAGATTAGTAAATGAAGAAAGACGTTTTTTTACAAGTTTAATAATCAGCTTTTTATCTTCCTCATACGAGTCTTCATCAGAGTTCATATAATTAATATATTCATGACTTTCTTTAAACTCCACAAAGAATTTTCTAAGCATTTCTCTTTCATCAACCCATGAAATTTTATATATTTCTTCTTTTTTAAGAAAATCCTTATTTGAGGCTAATTGTTTAAATATCCTATTATTAATAAACTTTGTATTTGGATTAAGATCTTCTTCGGTAGGGATATGTTTCTTTTTGGCTTCTTCTATCCTTTTTACTGCAAATTCGTTAATTGCAACAAGAAACGAAAGCTGATGTATGTATAGTTCGTATAATTTATTGATACTTAAAATTAATTGTTTTTCTCCAAGATCAAGTCTGTCATTCTTCGACTGGAAAAAAGCATATAATGCCTGAACTACCTTTATTCTTAAATGCCTTCTACTTAACATATTTTTATGTAAATGAACTAAAAATTAGTATAAAGTCGCAAAAATAAAATAAATTTCTTTATGTTATTAAAATACTTTTAGCTATTCCTTCTTTTATTTAAATAATATTTTTATTTTTGCCTAATTAGAAATTATTAAAATCATAATGTAAATTTGAATTATGGAAGAGAAAGAAAAAAATGACTTTACAAGAGAGGAGATTTTCTCAAGAGCAGTAAGAGCAGGAAAAAGGACTTATTTTTTTGATGTTAGGGCAACAAGAGCAAATGAATATTTTCTTACAATCACAGAAAGCAAGAGACGCTTTAATAATGAACAAGGAAAATTCTATTATGAAAAACATAAAGTTTTTCTTTACAAAGAGGATTTTGAAAAATTCAAAGATGCACTTACCGAAACAGTTGATTTTATTGCAGCAAATCAACCTGAAATAGAAGAAAAGAAAGAAGAAGTAAAATCACCGGAAATCGACAAACATACTGACATTAGTTTTGAAGATTTAAGCTCGGATGATGAAATAAAACCTGAAGAAACCTCAGAACCTGAATCTGACACAAAAGAAGAATCAGAGTCGGTATAAAGTCTGAAAGGCAGAAACTGATTATTAGACAATAAAAGCTATCTCGTTTTGGGATAGCTTTTATTTTTGTTATTAACAAAGTAATAATTATAGTTAATAACTTAGCTATTGTAATTTATTGAAATCATACTGAAAATTATATTTTTGTGATTCATAAAAAAATTTTGAAATAAATAATATGGGTAAAACTATAGCAATTGCAAATCAAAAAGGCGGAGTTGGGAAAACAACTACAGCAATAAATTTAGGTGCAAGTTTTGCGGTACTTGAACACAAAACTTTATTAATTGATGCCGATCCTCAAGCTAATTCTACATCAGGAGTGGGATTTGAACCAAAAAATATAAAAACCAGTATTTACGAATGTGTTATTGATGATATTAAACCACAAAATATCATTCTTAACACCCAAACACCTAATCTTGACCTTATCCCTGCTCATATCGATCTTGTTGGAGCTGAAATTGAAATGATCAATCAGCCCAACAGAGAAAGGATGATGACTAAAGTAATTGCTCAAATAAAAGACCAGTATGATTTTATTATTATTGACTGCTCACCATCATTGGGGCTTATTACTGTTAACTCTTTAACCGCTGCTGATTCTGTAATTATTCCGGTGCAATGTGAATATTTCGCACTCGAAGGTCTGGGAAAATTATTGAATACAATAAAAATTGTTCAATCAAGATTTAATAATGATTTAGATATAGAGGGAATTCTTTTAACAATGTTCGATTCGCGTTTAAGATTATCAAAACAAGTGGTAGAGGAAGTAAAATCCCATTTTCAGCAAATAGTTTTTAAAACTATTATAAACAGAAATACCAGATTGAGTGAGGCTCCGAGTTATGGCGAAACAGCAATAATGTACGATGCAAATAGTGTAGGAGCAATTAATTACCTGAATCTTGCACGCGAAATTCTTCAAAAAAATAATTTAACTAATCTTAACCAATCTGACAAACAAATTGACATAGCCAATGAAAACTAAAAAGAAAGCATTAGGAAAAGGTCTTGATGCAATTTTGTCGAGCCCTGAAACAGATATTACGTCAAAAGATATTTCGGGAAATTATGTTGTTGGAGCTGTCGCAGATATTTCTATCAATAAAATTGAAGTAAATCCATTTCAGCCACGAGATAAATTTGATGAAGAATCTTTAAAGGAATTGGCTGATTCAATTAAAGAACAAGGAATTATTCAACCTATTACGGTACGAAAACTTGGCTTTGATAGATACCAACTTATCTCAGGTGAAAGAAGATATAAAGCTTCAAAGATAGTGGGACTAAAAGAAATCCCATCTTATATAAGAGTAGCCAACGATGAGCAAATGCTTGAAATGGCACTTGTCGAAAATATTCATCGCGAAAATCTTAATTCTATCGAAATAGCGATAAGCTATCAACGTTTAATGGAAGAATGTTCACTCACTCAACAAAAACTAAGTGAAAAAATTGGAAAAAACAGAGCTACTATTTCAAATTATATCAGATTACTTAAATTACCTGCCGAAATTCAAATTGCAATTAGAGATGGGGAATTAAGCATGGGACACGCCAGAGCCATTATTAACATTGAAGACGAAAAAACCCAACTCTTATTATTGAAAAAGATACTCGACAAAGACCTTTCGGTTCGAAAAGTAGAAGATATAGTTCGTAAGATAGATAATAATGCTTCTGACAAAAAACCCCCAACACCTCCTTCATTATCAGAAAAATATGAAAATTCAAAAGAATTTATTAATACTAAATTCAATACAAAAATTGAATTAGTAAGAAGTAATAAAGGACAGGGAAAAATCGTTATCAGGTTTAAGTCAGATGAAGAACTCGACAAAATCATTTCGGTTCTAAAATCCTGAAAAAAATTAAAACCCGAGAGGAAATGTTACAAAATAATGGTTTTGGATTAAAGTCAATCTTATTAATTGTTGCTATTGCTTTAATAATATTTTCAAAATCACTAATTGCACAAGACAACATTATTAACGACACACTTCTGGTAAAAAAACATTCACCTAAAAAAGCAACTTTATATTCAGCTGTTTTACCGGGACTGGGACAAGCATACAATAAAAAATACTGGAAGATACCAATAGTATATGCGGGTTTTGGTGTATTATCATATTTTATTATCTCTAACAGGGATGAATATTTTAAATTTAGAGAGGCTTATGATTATGTGATGGTTGGAGACACAACAATCCCGATCAACAATGAGTATGTTTACAAATATTCTACCGATCAATTATCAAAAGCAAGAGATTATTACCGGCGCAACATGGAACTTTCTATTATACTTTCAGGATTTTGGTACATCTTGAATATACTTGATGCAAGTGTTGATGCTCACCTTTTTGATTATGATATTAGTGATGATCTTTCGTTACATATTGAACCATTAGTTAAAAGTAGTATCTACAGACCGGAACCTATTACAGGCATTACGATTAAATTGAAGTTTTAATTAATGAGCATTTTAGATTTTAGAATTAAGATTTTAGATTTTTTAGGAATGCAAAAAGATTGATTAAATAAAATTTATTTTCCTTAACAAAAACAAAATGAAAATTGCATTAATAGGTTATGGCAGGATGGGTAAAGAAATAGAAAAAATTGCTATTGAAAGAGACCATCAAATAATTGTAAAAATTGATTCTCCTGAAGACTGGAAAAAATATGCATCAGAATTTAAAAAAGCAGATATTGCAATAGAATTCAGTATGCCCGAGTATGCTGTTGATAATTTTATGAAATGTTTTGCTGCAAATATCCCGATTGTTACCGGTACTACAGGCTGGTATAATGATCTGGAAAAAGTAAGAAAAATATGTCTTGAAAATAATCACTCAATGTTATTTGCATCGAATTTCAGCATTGGAGTGAATATTTTATTTGAACTAAACCACCGTTTATCAGTATTGATGAATAAACACAAAAATTATGATGTTTCGATAGAAGAAACTCATCATATTAATAAGATTGATGCACCGAGTGGAACAGCCATCATCCTTGCAAACGATATCATCAAAAACATTGACAAAAAAAATAAATGGGTGAATTTTGTTTCAGATGCAGAAAACGAACTATCAATAAAATCCATAAGAAAAGAAAATATTACAGGAATTCATTCAATAAAATATGATTCGGAGATTGACTTTCTGGAGATCAAACATTCGGCAAAATCGCGTAAAGGATTTGCCCTTGGGGCAGTTATTGCTGCTGAGTGGTTATCAGGGAAAACAGGGTTTTATGAAATGAAAGATGTGCTTTTTTAATAAAGATTATTACTTTTACAAATCCATTTATCTTAAGGAGGGTTCTAAAAATAGTGAAGTTCGAGGCGCAAGAAATTTTAAAACCGGAGTCCGTACGGATGAGGATTTTAAAATTTTGAAGCAACAAAGAAATTTGCATTTTTAGAACCCTCCTTAACAACTTTTAACAAAGTTTTTATAAGACAAATGAAAATACAACGTTAAATTTGAATAAATTTAAATCTAAAAAAAATGCTTTTATTATTTATACTTTTACCGCTTTCGTTCACAATTCCAACAATATTTGCGTGGCAATTATTTGAAAAATCCGGTGTTGCCGGATGGAAAACTTTAATTCCATTTTACAATCTTTTTGTTTTCCTAAAGATTATAAAAAAGAACTATTGGTGGTATATTTTAATACTTGTTCCTTTTATCAACGTATTTGTTTATATGTTGATGATAGTTGAGTTACTGAAATGTTTTAACAAATTTAGTCTTTGGGAGCAAGCACTTGGCGTGATATTTCCGATTTTTTATCTTCCATATCTTGGATTTTCTCCTGAAATAAAATATACCGATCCCGACAAACGATCTAAGATCAAGAAATCTGTGGTAAGAGAATGGGTAGATGCCATAATTTTTGCAGTTATTGCAGCATCAATAATCCGTATATTTTTAATTGAGGCATATACAATTCCAACATCATCAATGGAAAAATCATTATTGGTTGGTGATTATCTTTTTGTAAGCAAGATAAATTACGGACCAAAAGCTCCAAATACTCCAATAGCGTTTCCATTTGTCCATCACACACTTCCATTAACAAAAACAGCAAAATCATATATCGAATGGATAAAAATACCGTATTACCGTTTTCCGGGATTTTCGGATATTGAAAGAAACGATGCAGTAGTTTTTAATTACCCTGACGGAGATACTGTTTCACTAAAATTTCAAAGTAATATCAGTTATTACAGGCTAACTAAAGAATATGGCAGAGAGAGAGTATTAAAAGACAAAAGAAATTTCGGAGAAATTACTGCCCGTCCGGTGGACAAACGCGAAAATTACATAAAAAGATGTATCGCAATTGCAGGCGACACTTTGGAAATCATAAATCAAAAAGTATTTATCAATGGAGAGCCTTCTACAAACCCGGGTATCAAACAATTTCATTATCGGGTTATTACTGATGGCTCAAGTATAAATCCTATTATTCTTGATAAATTAGATGTTACTGAATTGTATAAAACAGGAAACCCCGCAGAATTCGTTTACACATTAACATCGAAAGCAGCTGAAAAATTCAAGAACTTTTCAAACGTTTTATTAATTGAACAAATAATTAAACCTGATAACTTTTGGGATACGAATATTTTTCCTTATGACTCAAATTATAAATGGAACATAGATAATTTCGGACCTCTCGTTATCCCGAAAAAAGGTGTTACTGTTTCTATCAATAAAGAAAATATTTGCCTTTACAAGAGAATAATTCATGCTTACGAATTAAACGACCTTGAAATAAAAGATGATAAGATATTTATTAACGGTGAAGAAAAAGACAGCTACACTTTTAAAATGAATTATTACTGGATGATGGGAGATAATCGACATAATTCAGCCGATTCACGAGTTTGGGGATTTGTTCCCGAAGACCACGTTGTTGGAAACGCAGTTTTTGTATGGTTATCACTTGATAAAAATAAATCTTTATTTGGCGGAAAAATCCGGTGGAATAAATTATTCAGACTTATTAAGTAATTACCAATCAATAAGAGAATAATTATTGATGTGTTTTATGCCATCATAGAAATACAAATATTACTTTGAATGAAAATCAAAATTCGTGATATAAAAAAAACATAATGCGATATTTAATATCCTTTTTATTTTGTTTATTGATATTTAGTGTGCTTGCCCAAAACACAAACAATATTGATAGTCTGGAAAATAGCTTGCAAAAAGCCGGCGAAACAGATAAACTGGATATTTTACTTCAATTAAGTAAAGCCCATTGGAATGTAATACCGCATAAAGGAATAAATTATGCAAACCAAGCTTATAAATTGGCAGAAAAGCATGATAATAAAAAGAATCAGGCAAAAGCATTATTATATGGAGGAGTGAATTATTGGTCAATGGGTTCTTATGATCAAGCAATTGAATATTACCATAAATCTATAAAAATTGCAGAAGAGATTGATGATAAAAAAATTTCCACCTTTAATTTGAATAATCTTGGAATGATTTACCATCAGATGGGTAATTATGAAAAAGCATTACAAAATTATTCAAAAGCTTCAATAATTATGAAAGAATTAGGTGATGAAATTGAATATGCAAAAATCATAAATAATATTGGGACATTAAATATGATTTTAGGTAATTATGATCAGGCTCTAAAAAATTTTCTGAGTATTATAGAAAAAGTAAAAAGTTCAGGTAACCAGAAATTGTTACTTTGGATTTTAAAAGATATTGGAAAAGTTTATTATAAAAAGCAAAATTACAACCAAGCATTAGATTATTATTTTAAAGCATTGAAAATAAGCAATGAAACAGGTGATAATAAAGGGAAAACAATAATCCTAAATAATATTGGCGACATACATTTAAAGAAAAAGGAATATAAAAAAGCTCTTAATTATTATAATAAAGGGCTTATATTTGCCAAAAAAGCAGAAGCAAAAGATAGAATTAAAATTAATTATCAAAATCTTTCTGAATATTATTCTGAAGTAGGTAACTACAAAAAATCACTCGAATATTATACGCTATTTAAAGAAATGAGTGATAGTATTCTTGATGAGAATAAAGTTCATAAAATTGTCGAAATGCAGACAAAATATGAAACAGAAAAGAAAGAGAAAGAAAATGAATTACTTAGGAAAGATAATGAAATCCAACAACTGGCTATAGACAGGCAAATTTATTTACGGAACTTCTTTATTGCATTATCGTTTTTTGTAATAATATTGGTTATTTTCATTTTTACCCGTTTCCAGATTAAGAAAAAAGCCAATCGCATTCTTTTTGAAAAGAATAATTTGATCACTCAACAGAAAACAGAGATTCAAACTAATGCTGATGCATTAGCCGAAGCCAATGCCACAAAAGATAAATTTTTTTCTATTATAGCACATGATCTCAAAAATCCTTTTAATGCCATTTGGGGATATTCCGAACTTTTGTTAACAAACTATGAGCAATTTAGTGAAAAAGAACGGATAAATTTCATTACTGAAATCAATGATTCATCAAAAAGTACTTATGAGCTTTTGGAGAATTTACTTACTTGGGCGAGAACTCAAAGTAGCAAAATCAATATCAATAAAGAAAAGTTAAATCTGAGTGAATTTGTAAACAATAGTATTAAACCATATAAACCGAATGCCAACAATAAAAACATAACTATTTCAAATGAAGTATCGGATGATATCATTATTGAAGCAGATGAATACACCATTTCAACGGTTATTGGTAATTTAATCAATAATGCAATTAAATTTACTCATAATGGCGGGCATATTACAATTACATCCTTGTCAAATGCAAATTATGTTGGATTAAGTATTAAGGATACGGGAATAGGTATGAGTAAGGAAACAATTGATAAACTGTTTCGTATTGATGAAAGTTGTTCAGATAAAGGAGCTAATGGAGAGAAAGGCACAGGGCTGGGACTAATTCTTTGCCAAGAATTTATCAAAATGAATGATGGCGAAATTAAAGTTGAAAGTGAAGTTGGAAAAGGATCAACATTTATATTTTATTTGCCAAAAAAATAATAATTTATTAAGTCCGCATAGGCTGATCATTGTAATTTAATACTGATTAGTTAAAAATAATCATTTGTTTTATATAACTTTGCATTATTAAACTATTTACCAATAGGAATGCTAAAACAAGCAAATAAATTCAAAGACGAGACAGTCAGTCCGGCAAAAAAGAAAAAGAAAAAAAGATCGACCCGAAAGAAAAAAAATACATCTTTTGGATTTCTGAATAATGAGAAGTTCAAAAAGATCAGTGGTTCTTTTTTAATCTTACTTTCGATATATTTGTTATTTGCCTTTATCTCATATTTCTTTTCATGGTGGACCGACTATGATAAAATTTCCAGTATTGATATTTCAGATTTCAATGGTCGTCAAGAAATACATAATCGGGCAGGATTTATCGGTGCATTTTTATCCGACCTTTTTATTTATAAATCATTCGGTGTTTCTTCATTTCTTTTTACATTAATATTTTTAATTTCTGGAATAAAACTCGCTACCGGTTTTTCATTATTACATCTTGGAAAGACATTCAGATATTCAATTTTTTTCATAATCTGGCTTTCGGTTAGTTTAGGATTTATTTTACAAAACTTTAATATTCCTATCCTTGGAGGTGCATTTGGATTACAAACTTCCCGTTGGATGGAAGGTATTATCGGACCGATTGGAAGCGGTATTTTACTGTTTTTTTTATTGATGACATTTTTGATCATAGTTTTTAATTTTTCGTTTACATTTTCAATATTTAAATCAAAAAATAAAAACACTGAACCTGATACAATTAACGGTTCTGAGAATAATATTCCCCCTGAGGATAAATATAATACACATGAATTTGCAATAACTGAGGATGAGGGTGTTGATTTAGAAATAAAAGAAAAAAACAAGGAAAATGCACCGGCGACACACGAAGCAAAGACAACTGATGAAAATGATGAAATAGAATTCACTGTTGAAGAAGCAAAATCAAACAATGGTGAATCAAATTCACATACCGGTCATCAGACAATAGACACGCAATTTGATCCTACTCTGGATCTGCCACACTATAAATTTCCCACATTAGACCTTTTAGATACTCATGATAGCGGATTAATTAAAGTACAACAGGATGAACTTGAAGAAAACAAGAACAGGATCGTTGAAACACTTAATCATTATTCAATCAAGATTGAACGAATAAGAGCAACAATAGGTCCTGCAGTTACGCTTTACGAAATAATTCCTGCACCCGGTATTCGTATTTCCAAGATCAAAAATCTTGAAGATGATATTGCGATGAGCCTTGCTGCAATGGGTATAAGAATAATAGCACCCATTCCCGGTAAGGGAACAATAGGTATTGAAGTTCCTAATAAAAACCCTGAAATAGTCTCGGTGAAATCAATTTTATCATCAAAACGATTTAGAGAAACTTCGATGGAATTACCACTCGGACTGGGAAAAACCATTGCCAATGAAAGTTTTGTTATTGACCTCACAAAAATGCCTCATATACTAATGGCAGGTGCTACAGGACAAGGGAAGTCTGTTGGACTTAATGCTATAATAACTTCACTTCTTTACAAAAAACATCCATCACAAATTAAGTTTGTATTGATTGACCCGAAAAAAGTTGAGCTAACTTTATTTTCGAAGATTGAAAGACATTTTCTTGCAAAGCTCCCTAACTCCGAAGAAGCTATTATTACCGACATACGAAAAGTGGTTTGCACTTTAAATTCATTGAATATTGAGATGGACAACCGCTATGAATTACTTAAAGATGCCCAGGTAAGAAACATAAAAGAATACAATAAAAAGTTTGTCGCAAGAAAATTAAATCCAAATAATGGTCATAGATATCTGCCATATATTATTCTTATTGTGGATGAATTTGCCGATTTGATAATGACTGCCGGAAAAGAAATTGAAAATCCCCTTACAAGATTGGCACAATTGGCAAGAGCTATTGGAATTCATTTGGTAATTGCAACACAACGACCATCGGTAAATATTATTACCGGAACAATTAAAGCAAACTTTCCTGCTCGGATCGCTTTCAGGGTAATCTCAAAAATAGATTCAAGAACCATACTTGATACAGGTGGAGCCGATCAGTTAATTGGAAAAGGAGATATGCTTCTGGCTACCGGAAGTGAAATTACAAGATTGCAATGTGCTTTTGTTGACACTCATGAGATTGATAATGTTACAAGTTACATCGGAGAGCAGAGAGCTTATCCCGAAGCCTTCGCACTCCCCGAATATGAGGATGATGAAAGTAACACAAGTATGGATTATGATCCAAACGAAAGAGATGAACTCTTTGAAGATGCTGCAAGAATTATTGTGCTAAATCAGCAAGGTTCAACTTCTCTGCTTCAGCGAAAGCTTAAACTCGGTTATAATCGCGCAGGAAGAATTATCGACCAACTTGAAGCAGCCGGAATAGTTGGTCAGTTTGAAGGCAGTAAAGCAAGAGAAGTAAGAGTTGCAAATGAATTTGCTTTGGAACAGTTTTTGAAAGATTTGGATTTTAAAGAATGACACTGGATACTGGATGCTGGATACTGGATGTTGGATACTGGATGCTGGATACTGGATGCTGGATACTGGATGTTGGATACTGGATACTGGATGCTGGATGCTGGATACTGAAATATAGGTTATTAATAATATAAAGACAAGAAACAAGAATCAAGGATCAAGGATCAAGAATCAAGGATCAAGAATCAAGGATCAAGGATCAAGTTGAATACAGACTTAAATAGTCAAATATAAAAAAACATAATGAAAAAAACATTACTTACATCCATCATAATTTTTGCATTTTTATCGGTTAACGCACAAAAAGACGAAAAAGCTACTGAAATACTTGATAAGGTAATCGAAACAACTGAATCTTATGAAACCATAAAAGTAGATTTTACTTATAAAATGTATAATGAGAAATCAAATATTGATGAAAGCAAGGATGGAATTCTTTATATAAATAAAGAAAGATACAGGTTACTTATAGCAAATCAAATGGTTATTTCTGATGGAGAAACAATATGGACATACCTAAAATCAGATGAGGAAGTTATGATTAATTCTGCTGATGAAAATCATGAAGCAATCACTCCTTCAAATTTGTTAAATTCGTATAAAGAAGATTATAAATCAAAATTTATTAAAGAAACTACTATTGATGGGAAAAGGGTTGAAATAATTGAATTAAAACCCCTTGAAGGTAAAACATATTCGTTGATAAAAGTTACTATTGATAAGACAAAAAAACAAATTATTAATTTTACTATTTTTGATAAAAACGAAAGTGAATATTCATACCAAATAAATAAATTCATTCCTAATATTCCATTAAGTGATACTACATTTACATTTCTTGAAAAAGATTATCCTGATGTTGATTTTATTGATATGAGGTTTTAATCAATTAATTTATTTAGCTGCCTCACTCCAACTTCTAAATCTTGATAATAAGTTTACACAAGTGTTGTCAGGGCTGGTATATTGTGTGGTTAATTCAATATTTTTAGAATTCCCGTCCCAAAAAACAACAGGCATTATTTCGCCTCCGTATTCACCATTAGAAGATTTATAAACTTCAGATTCATCGAAATTGATTAAATTAAGCATAAAAGGTCCCATATCTTTAAATCTGTATAATTTAACATCTTCGAGATTATCAAAATCCATTATTACTTCGCCACATAAAATACCATTTTCTTCAAAAAGTCTCTTTTTAATATTTTGAGCACCGGGGAAACTATTCTCAATTTTATTGCCGTTTAAATATTCTGATATTAATACTTCAAAATCCTCTTCCGAAACATCAAGTGTATCATCCATAATCGACATAATATTAATATACTTGATTGTTAGTGTTCCGGAGTTTTCACCCGTTAATTCAAATTTATATTCTTTTTTTTCATAAGTCAGGCAACCCGAAGAAATAAATGCCACAAGGATCAATAAAACAAAACTATTTCGAAAGTTTTTCATTTGGATTGTTTTTAAATTAAATATTATTCAAAAATAGTATAATTTTTTGAATATTTTTGTGGTCTGAAATTAAAAATAAAATTATGAAAACATCAATTGAAATAAGTTACTATCCATTAAAAGAGGAATTTATTCCGCCAATAAAAAATTTTATCGACAGATTAAATACTTACGATAATATTATTGTCAAAACCAGCGGTATCAGCACTCATGTGTTTGGAGAATATTTTGAAGTTATGAAAATATTGACTGATGAAATTCACAAGTCTTTTGAATTACCGCATTCTGTTTTTGTCCTTAAAATTATTAATTCCGATTTAAATGTTGTGTAATGGATTTTAATCAATTTTATGATATTCTGATAGAGAACATTCTCAACACAAGTTACCTTGAAATAATTGCTGTTATTTTCGGATTACTGAGTGTTTGGTTTGCCAAAAAAGTCAATATATTAGTTTTCCCAACAGGCATTGTAAGTGTGGTAATTTATATGTTTATCTGCTTTGGTGCCAAACTTTATGCAGATATGGGGATTAACCTTGTTTATTTTGTGATGAGCATTTACGGATGGTATATGTGGACAAGAGTGGGGGCACAAAAGAAAGAAAGACCGATTAGTATGTGCTCAAAAAAAGAGCATCTGATCAATATTTTTATGTTTGTATTTTTCTTTTTGATTTTAAGTTATGTCCTGAAAAACTATACCGATAGCAATGTTCCGATTTGGGATTCCCTTACAACAGCAATTTTTATTGTTGGGATGTGGCTGATGGCGATTAAGAAAGTAGAAAACTGGATAATATGGATAATAGGTGATACTATTTCAATACCTTTATATTTTTACAAAGGCTTGGTTTTTACCAGTTTTCAGTTTACTGTATTTTTAATTATTGCAGTTCTCGGTTATATCGAATGGAAAAAACAATACAACGAATCTAAAAAAATTGCTTAAAAAAATTGCAATCACCGGACCCGAATCTACAGGAAAATCACTACTTGCCAGGCAACTGGCAAAACATTATCAAACAAATTATGTTCCCGAATATGCCCGAGAATATATTGACAAACTTAATCGCCCTTATAACAAACAAGATATCCTTGAAATAGCAAAAGGACAAATTTCAAAAGAAAAAGAACTCGAAAGTAAAGCAAATAAATTTCTTTTTTGCGATACGGAATTGATTGTAACAAAAATCTGGTGTGAGCACAAATACGGCGATTGTCATGAATGGATTCTTAAAATGATCAACGAAAACCGGTATGATCTTTTCCTTCTCACTAACATTGATCTTCCCTGGCAACCCGATCCTCAAAGAGAACATCCTGATTTAAGAAAATATCTTTTTAAACTTTATTATGATGAATTACGAGAAAGAAATTTTAATTTTAAAATTATCTCAGGATTAAAAGAGGACAGACTGAAAAATGCTGTCAGGGCTGTTGAGGATTTTTCGGAACTCAGCATTTTGTAATAAATCGCAAGTCATAGTTTGAAACTTATTTATCTTTAATTGATTTTAGTTTGGAAAATAATTTATTCGACTTGGAAATATATTTCTTGTACTTGAAAAGTTTTACATTTAGTATGTTTTTCACATCATCTTTGCTCAGGCTTAATTTCTCACAAATCAATTCAAGATTCTCCGGTTTTGCTAACAGTTTATCATTTTGATGAATTTTTTCAGCTTCTTCACGACTAATTTCATTTCTTCTAACCATAGTACTTAACTGGCATATCCGCCGTGAATAACCGAAACGATGCTCTCTCACAAAATTACTGAAAGGTTCTGCGAGACAATCAAAATGTTTTGAAAATTCGGCATCTGATTTATCTCTCCAATACATTTCCTTTTTCAATATTTCGGACATTTCTTTATCCGAAGGATTTTCGATATAAAATAATGGATTAATTTGCCTGGCAAATGCTCCTGTTTTAGATTTAAAAAAAATCGAAAAAAATGTGAGTTTCGGATAAATTAAAAATTGTTTTATTTCTTTATCAGAAATATTCGAATCCTTAAGTATCTTGTTCAGTCGGAAATAATCATAAATATTTTCCTGCGAAAACGAATTATCTTCAAGAGGTGTATGCCCAAGCAGTATAATTGGTATTTTCCAGTCGGTAGCTAACTTTAAAGTAATTCCGTTGATACCTAAACCACAAACGCCACAGATTTCGCCCGAATTAATCAATGCAGCTCTGTACATTTTCTTTTGTAGTTCCCAGTTATGATGAAAAAATATATGGTCAACATTAAGTTTATCAACCATGGTTTTAATATTTTCCAGGGCAATATCGCTGAAAAAACCATTATCATAAGTAAAAGTAAGAACGTTAAGACCATATTTCTTTTTTGCAAGATAAAGAATATATGTACTGTCTTTTCCGCCACTAATAGGCACAAGCGCATCATACGGTCTCTTTTTTGCCTTTGCCTTCTCTAATTCTGCAATCAGATATTTTTCGCCTTTCGGAACAAACTTTCTGTAATTATTACAATAATTACATACACCCTTTTGATCAAATGAAATATTCTGAAAATTATCAGGCAAAATACATTTACTACAATGTTTCATTATGTTTTAATTTTTATTCAAAATTATGAAATTTTTTACATTAATATTCGTTTAAAATCAAAAAAACAAATATTAATGCACGTACTTTACTTGCCTAAATGGTACCCTCACAGATACGACACAATGCATGGTTTATTCATTAAACGGCATGCTCTCGCTGTGTTAAAATATTGCAATATTTCCGTATTGTATGTTCATCCTGACGAGCCATCTTCTAATGAAGAAAAATATAAGGAAAGTATAAATTATGAATTAACTACTTTAAATAATAATAAACTTTATACAGTCAGAATTTATTATAAAAAATCAAATTACAAATTAAAGTATATCGCTTTAGGAATAAATACCGGCAGATTTTTATTGAGTTATTTGAAAGGTTTTAAAATTATAAATAAATTGGTTGGCAAGCCGGATATTCTTCATGTTCACGTGCTTACGAGAATTGGTATCATTGCTCTTATAAATAAAATTATTACCGGAACTCCATATCTCATAACCGAACACTGGTCGAGATATCTGCCAATAACAAATACTTATAAAGGCTTTTTTAGAAAATTGTTTACACGTATTGTTGTAAAAAATGCTTCAGCAGTTTTACCTGTTACCAAAAACCTTAAAAATGCAATGCTTGATCATGGTTTGAAAAATAAAAACTATATAGTTATTCCCAATGTTGTTGATACAGAATTATTTATTCCAGTTAACAAAACTCACGACAGGAAAAAGAAAAGAATAGTCCATATTTCTTGTTTCGAAAATCGCTCAAAAAATATAAGCGGGATATTAAATGTGATAAAAAAGCTTTCTGAAAAACGACAGGATTTTGAATGTTATTTTGTTGGTGAAGGAATTAACCTTGACGAATTAAAAAACTATGCAGACAAACTAAAGATCAAAGACAAATTTGCAATTTTCACAGGACTGCTGGAAGGCGACACTCTTAT
Organism: Bacteroidales bacterium; assembly: GCA_030630005.1. Classification (GTDB taxonomy): domain Bacteria; phylum Bacteroidota; class Bacteroidia; order Bacteroidales; family JAIORY01; genus JAIORY01. The sequence continues at coordinate 22,493 of DAOVNY010000012.1, forward strand.
TGAATCTATCAATAGATCTGATCTTATGTTGATGTTTAGCAATTACGAAAATATGCCGGTTGTTATAAATGAGAGTTTTGCATGTGGTGTTCCCGTACTTTCGAGCAATGTTGGCGGAATACCGGAATTTGTCAATAAAGAAACAGGCGTATTGGTTGAAAGAAAAGATGAGAGTGCTTTGCTTTTAGCCCTTGAAAGTTTCCTTGATGATAATAAAAAATATGATGGGGAAAAGATCAGGGAATTTGCTCTTAAGAATTTTAGTAAAGAAGAAATTGGGAAGAAGATTTTTAAGATTTATGAAGGTGTATTGAAGTAATTTAATTCTAACCTTATTTTTAATTTTTGATTCCACTTCGAAAAGTCGCAAAAACTTAATAAAGCCACAGATTCACAAATTTAATTTTTAAAAATCTGTGAATCTGTGGCAATTTTTTTATTAAACAAAAATCCTATCAACAAAACCCCCGATCGAACTTTTCCCTGTTTTTACTTTTTCAATCACAGAAGTCAAAGTGAATAAATAATAAAATTTATCTTCGGAAAGATATTTTATCTTTTTCAATTTATCAATATTAAAAACTGAATTAAGATGATTATAATCTTTAAATTGTTGACTAAAACACTCAACTGCTGCATTATCTGAATCAAGCAGGTAGTTTTTCTTTTTAAATCCCGACTTAATATTTTGTTTGATTTTTTGAGGAATTAATTTGCGGATTTTGTTTTTTAAAAAGAATGATTTTATTTTTTCAGATGTTACCGGAATATCCCAGTTGGCATTATTTACGGCAGCCATTTCCGGCGACAAACGTTCAAGAAACAAGCGAAATAGTTTATAATCCTTTTTCATTTCATCAGGGCAATTCATAGCATAATCAAAAAACTTGTATGAATAAAAAGGCGATACAGACCGGAAATAATACCGATTTCTATCTTCACCTTCAAACAGCCATTTCATAGTTCTTTCAAATATCAGGAAATGAACATATTTTTGTTTTAAATCCTTTTCGGGATATGATTGCAAGATATTCCTGAGTTCAGTAAGAATTTCTTTTTTGTCAATGTTCAGGATTTTCTCAACATCATTCAACGAAAATATCTTGTTTTGGGAAATAATATATTTTATAAGATCATTAATTCCAGAAATATTTTTATCGGGTCGTAAATCGGGAAGTGCTTTATCGCCACCATCACCGGTAAAACAAGTTAGATTATTTTTATTTATTTTTTTAAAGAATGGTAAAATAAAACTCATTCCGAGATAATTCATTCCCATTTTTATTTGCAGTAATTCAAGCACATCCTTGCCTTTTGACTTCTGAAGTTCAACTATTTCCAATTCCGAATTATAAATATCTGCAAGTTGTTTTGCCACTTCAACATCCTTTTTATTCAAATTATCAGCATCAGAATATGTAGCGCATTTTAATGGGATTTTTAAATTATCAAAAGCCGAAAGTACTGCTCTGGAATCAAGTCCGCCACTTAACGACAATAAATTATTTTTTGAAATTCCTGCTCTGTTTTTTGTGGCTTCTATAAAATACTGATGTAATTTTTCACTTGCTTCCTTCTGTGATTGTTCAATATTTTTCTTGTTTTCAAAATTAAATTCATGAATATTTTGAAAATTTATCACAAATTCATTTGAATTAAAAAAAAGTAATGTCGCAGGTTTCAGACAAAAAACATTATCGAACAAAGTACGTCTGCCAAGGGGATATCCAAACAAAAGTGTTTGAGCTAATGCCATTTTATCGGTAGAAATTTCAGGTATTAAGTTTGAAATTTGAGAAAAATCTCTGGTTAAAATAAACTCATTTTTACTTTTAAAATAATATAAAGGAAGTCGACCCAAAATATCGTTAAGAATAAATATTTTTTTATCAGATTTTCTGAAAACAGAAAGAACAAAATCACCATCGGAATCTTTCAACCAACTTTGAAGTTTTTCTTTATAATCAATACTTTCATCAAAAACTAAATCAGCAATTTCAATAAATTCCTGTTGCAATTTTTTTTCATCAGTTTTATTATAAATATGTCCTTCAAATGAAATAATATATTTGTTATCTGAAAAAATC
>DAOVNY010000147.1 GCA_030630005.1 Bacteroidales bacterium
ATAATATGGTTGCATATATGCCTGAAGAAAAAATATTATTTTCAAATGATTCTTTTGGGCAGCATTATGCTTCATCAGAAAGATTTGATGATGAATGCCCTCCTGATATTGTCATAGAAGAAGCAAAAAAATATTATGCAAATATTGTTCTTCCTTATGGTAAGCAAGTTCAAAAAGAATTGGACGCAGCATCTGAACTTGATATAAAAATGATAGCACCGAGCCATGGGATTATTTGGAGAAGTAACTTAGACAAAATAATTCCGTTGTATCAGAAATGGAGTAAAAACGAAACAAACAAAAAGGCTGTCATTGTTTATGATACTATGTGGCATTCAACCGAAATTATGGCTAATGCTCTACTGGAGGTCTTTGAGGAAAAAGGTTTTAGTACTTCAATGAGAAACCTTCAGCTTAACCATATTTCAGATATTATGTCAGAATTGATTGATGCCGAATACATTTGTGTAGGTTCTCCTACTTTAAATTCGACAATGATGCCATCGGTAGCAGGATTCCTTACCTACATGAGCGGGCTTGCTCCGAAAAACAGAAAAGCAATATCTTTTGGATCTTATGGTTGGGGAGGTAAAACTATGGACGAAATAAATAAATTTTTCGAAAAATCAGGATTTGATATAATTAGCAGTGAAAAAATAAAGTATATACCAAGTGAAAAAGATTTGGATGAATTTAAATTAAAAATGTCCGACATTATATTTTAAATTTTATTCTATAAATGCGGACTGAAGACTAACCTTATACTATCACCACTCTGGTTCCACCATCATCAATACCAAGTTTAGTAGTTTGAGTAATGATGGTGTCTTTTCCGGTATTTTCAACAAAATGAATGGCAGCTCTGATCTTTGGAGCCATACTTCCCTCGGCAAATTGTCCTTCTTCAAGGTAATGTCTTGCTTCGGCAATTGTCATTCTGTCAATAGATTTTTCCTGCGGAGTATTAAAATTAATGCATACTTTTGGAACATCTGTCAAGATGAAAAGCTTGTCAGCATTGATTTGCATCGCAAGCAAAGCACTGGCGAGGTCTTTATCAATTACTGCATCAATACCCTGAAGTATATTTTCTTTAGCAAAAAATGCCGGAATACCACCGCCACCAACTGCAATTACAATATGTCCTTCTCTGGCTATTCTTTCGATAGATTTTTTATTGCTGATAACAAGCGGTTTTGGTGATGCAACAACTTTCCTCCAACCTCTGCCGCGAGGGTCATTAACAAATTTTGAATTTGTTTCTATCGAAATTTCATCAGCTTCCTTTTTTGTATAATATGGACCAATCGGTTTTGTAGGATTTTTAAAAGCAGGGTCGTCCTTATTTACTAATACTTGAGTAATAATTGTGATAATATCCCTATCCATATCTTGAGTTTGCAATACATTTCGTAATTGTTGTTCGATAATATATCCTATAAATCCCTGAGAATAAGCAACGCAAATGTCAAGTGGCATTTCAGGAAGCCCGTGGACTTTTTTCCCTGCTGCATTTGCAAGCATTATATTTCCTACCTGAGGACCATTGCCATGAGTAATAACGAGGTTGTAATCTCGCTTAAGCAATTTGATGAGTTTCTCGCTTGTCTGAAAAGCATTAGTTTCCTGTTCATCTATTGTTCCGCTTTGATCTGCTCTTAATAATGCATTACCTCCTAATGCAACAACTGCCAACTTCTTCATTAAATATAGTTTAAATTTTTTACAAAAATAGAAAATAATTAACTCATCAACTTTATTAATATTGTGTTGTTTTGAATAAATATTAGTGTGTAATTAATTAAAATTCTTTTTGTATTGAGATGAATAGTTGCCACAGATTCACAGATTTAAAATTTATTTTTTTTTAATCTGTGAATCTGTGGCTAAATTTTAGTCATTTTTGTCATTTCAAATTATTAAGGTTACTAACCTAAAAAAAGGTTAGCAACCTAATTTTAGTTATTTATAATTTTTGTACTTTCGAATTTTAATTTCCCGTTTATGTTAAAATTATCAAATCTTGATCTCAAGCAAACCATAAGTATATTCTTAGGTCTTGTAATATTTTTTTTAATAATAATTTTTGGTGAACTTGATGCTGAAAACCCACTTGTAACATACACATTTGCAGTTGCAATATTAATGGCTTTTTGGTGGATCACTGAAGCTATTCCTTTGGCAATAACTTCTTTATTGCCGGTTGTTTTGTTTCCTCTTTTGGGCGTTATGAACGGAAAAGATGTTTCTGCTACTTATTTCAATCATGTAATATTTTTATTTATCGGAGGATTTATTGTTGCACTGTCTATGCAAAAATGGAATTTACATAAAAGGATAGCATTAAAAATTTTATTATATACCGGAGTAAGTCCGGGAAGAATATTACTTGGTTTTATGCTGGCGACTTCATTTCTTTCGATGTGGATTTCAAATACTGCAACTACAATGATGATGGTTCCTATTCTGATTTCTATAATATCTAAACTTGAAGAAACAATCGGTAAAAAAGAAATATCAAAATATTCGATCGGGCTTTTACTTGGTGTTGCGTACAGTGCTTCCATTGGTGGAATTGCTACTTTGGTTGGAACACCTCCGAATTTATCCTTTTCCAGGATATTTCAGATAATGTTTCCCGAAGCTCCGGAGATATCTTTTGCAAATTGGTTTTTCTTTGCTTTGCCGGTGAGTATAATATTTTTTGTAGTTGTGTGGGCTTTTCTTTACTACCGTTTTAATCCCGGTAAGGATAAGTGGAAAGCTGTTTCATCAAATTCAATCAAAGATCAATACAAAGAACTTGGGAAAATTACTTATGAAGAGAAAATAATTTTTATTGATTTTATTGCCCTTGCAATATTATGGCTGACAAGGTCGGATATTGTACTTGGAGATTTTAAAATACCCGGTTGGTCTAATCTTTTTGCTGATGCATCATACATTAATGACGGCACTGTTGCAATAGCTATGTCGATTTTACTTTTTCTGATACCCTCAAAAGCCGGCAAAGGAAAAACCCTAATGGATTGGAAAACAACCGCAAAGTTGCCATGGCATATTGTTTTACTTTTTGGTGGCGGCTTTGCTCTTGCAAGCGGTTTTAAGGAGTCGGGGCTATCGCTGTGGTGTGGAGAGCAACTAAGTTGGATTGTTAATTTGCATCCTATTTTTATAATTGCAATTATTGCTTTTATGATGACTTTTATGACAGAATTAACTTCTAATACTGCAACAACAGAAATGCTTTTACCTGTCCTTGCCGGATTGTCAATTTCTACTCAAATAAACCCGTTATTATTTATGCTGCCTGCTACTTTGTCGGCATCCATGGCTTTTATGCTTCCTGTGGCTACACCACCAAATGCAATTATTTTTGGTACAAACAGGATACGGATTATTGATATGGCGCGTACAGGATTATTTCTGAATTTGATTGGCGTAATAATTATCACATTGGCAACTTATTTTATCGGTGAATATATTTTTGATATTGATGTAAACATTTTTCCCGAATGGGCAAAAAATTAGCGAAGCAAACGACAATTAAATTACCATTAATTACAAAAAAAAGCGCTCTTGAAATTTATTCAGAACGCTTTTCATACTCACCATTTATTAACCCAACTTATTGAAATAAAATTTATTAGCCGGAAAAATATCAGACTAATAATTTACATTAATCCTATTATTTAAATTTGAATATAAGTATTTGTTTTTTATGCTTTTGTTTTTTAATTGATAAAAAGTTTCTTCAGGCCATGTAAAATTTGTGTTTTTCAGATATTCATCGAAAATTTCATCGTCTTGGTATTGTATGTTTTTAACCGGGATGTCTATTGTAAAGAATGAGCCAATATCCGGTTCAGATTCAAGACTTATTTTTCCGCCAAGCAACTTGGTAAGCTGATTTGAAATACTTAGTCCCATTCCTAAACCACCAAATTTTCTAACCAAAGAATCCTCTATTTGTTCGAAATTATTAAAAATATATTTGTTTTTATCTTTTGGAATACCCACCCCTGTGTCTATTATGTGAAACTGCACAGATTTGTTTTTTAAGGTGTAGCCAAAAGCAATAAAACCTTCTTCCGTGAATTTGAGTGCATTATCTATTATATTTGTCAATATTTTTTTTAGTATTACAGGGTCAGTTTTTACTTTAACTTTTTTTTTATTTAGATCATTCTTGATCTTCAATTTTACATTATGTTTTTCTTCTTTCTCTTTTTCTTTATTAAAGTAAATTTTTAATTCTTCTAAAAGGTCCTCAAGAATAATTTCATCGTCTTTAACTTTTACATCTTCCGATTGAATCTTAGCGGCTTCAAGTATATTCGTAACTGTTTTTAATAATCTTTCGCTACTCGAATATATGCCTTCAAGAAAAATTTCTCTATCAGTAAGGTTTGTTTCTTCTTCTATTAATAATGTGGAAAAACCCATAATTGCATTAAGCGGAGTTCTTATTTCATGTGATATATTTGATAAGATCATCCGTTTAAGATTTTCCACTTCATGCGATTTGTTAATCAATAATTGATCTATCAATTTAAGTTTATCTACCAAATCTTTTTTACTCAAATTGTAATTATTCATGAGATTGATTTTTTTTTAGTAATTTTTTTAGTCAATATGTCTATATGTTTATTCCGTTTTTGCCCAAAAGGTGACCGCTTTTTAAAACTTTTTTTTTAATCCTTCGTATTATTAACTGAGAAATAATAAATTACAATTGATTTTTTTTTGAGTTAAATTATTTTTTGCGATTATATTTTTTGAAATTATTAATATGAGTATTGATTTGCTTTTTAAAATAAATGTAATTTTTTAAAAAAAAATCAAAAAAATATTTCTCTGTAAATAAATAAAAAACAGTATATTAAGAGTGTTAATAAACTTATTAACAAAAAAAAATGAAAAAAAGCGGTCACCTTTTACCCTTTTTCGGAATAAATATATACCAACTATTGACTTATTTATTAATTAAAATTATTTAAAATGAAAAAAATACTTACCATTTTAATCGTAGTACTTTTTGTTTCTTCAAATTTATTTGCTCAATCCTCAATTAATGGATTAGTATGTTATCATGGTGATACAAGTAAACCTATTGAAGATGTTAATGTTAGATTGATTGATACTACAGGTGTAGTTATTGATAATTGTGTTACAGATATTAACGGTTTGTACCAGTTTAATAATGTTTTAGACGGTACTTATAATATCGAATGCACGACAGAGATTGATCCGGGAGGAATTGATCTTGCTGATGCCCATCAAATTAGATGGTATCTTTTAGGTTTCACTACTTTAACTCCTATTCAGGAAATGGCAGCGGATGTTGACGGTGACGGTATAGTAACCTGGGATGATTACATTACTACGGTTGTTTATTATTTTGCTCATGGAAATCCATTTCCTGCAGGTGACTGGTCTTTTGAACCTATTACTTATGAAGTGGGAGATAAACAAAAAGAAGATCCTCCACCTACAAGTGGAGTAAGTAATGGTGACGTTGATGGTTCTTTTCAACCTGGAAGTAAACCAGTTTCGGATTTATCAATAATTTTTTCCAGAGTTGAAACTGTTGGAGCTAATGAAGAATTTGAAATTCCTGTGAAGATCAATACTCATTTTCCGTTAAATAGTTTGGGACTGGTATTTGATTATCCCGAACATCTTTTAAATATTATTGATGTTACTTCTGATCAGGGTATTCTTAACTTTAATGCTACTAACGGACAATTGAAAATGTCGTGTGTGAATTTATTGAAAAATTCATTCGAATATTTTGTTGAACCTGAGATCATTATTAAAGTAAAAACCGCAAGTGATCTTAAAAATGCTTATAATTTGAATTTAATTCTAAATGACGAAAGTCATATTATTGATGCAAAAGGCATGCGACTTAAAGACCTTACATTAAGTATTCCAAATATAGAAATACTGGATCAAAAAGCTGAATTAAGTAATAATTATCCAAATCCATTTGTAAACAGCACTTCAATAGATTATAAACTTCCTCAGGCGGCAATTGTAACAATTAAATTATACAATTTGATGG
>DAOVNY010000122.1 GCA_030630005.1 Bacteroidales bacterium
ACTGCATACCAGGCAGGGTTTGAAGTAAACTCAAGACTGAGATTATAATTCTTCAAAGTAGAGCTTTTTGAATTTATCAGTTTTTCAAATTTAAAATGGGTAGTTCCAATTCCTTTAACGGGCAATGGAAGCGATTCTGTTACAAGCATACGATTTGTTAAAACCGGAAGTGTATTTTCTTCGCCATCACTAAAGTTTTCGGTTTTTGCAAATATTCTGTAAGTAATTGCCTGCAAGCCTTCGGGAATAGAAATTTTCCATCCTATATTTTGACTTTTCCCTTTTTTAACATTGAATGATTTTTTTGAAGAATTATGTTGCAAAAACTCATCAATTGGTTTCATTGTCAGAGCATCGAAAAATTGTACTTTGGCTTCTCCCGATAATTCTTCATCTGTAAGTCCTGAAACTTTAGCACTAAAAATAATTGTGTCTCCTTCACGGAAAAATCTCGGAGGATTTGGAATCACCATCAGTTCTTTTTGAGTTACCAACTCTTTTATAAAGCTCGCAGTTTTAAGGTCTTTGGAGTGAGCCAAACCCATAAATTTCCACCTTGTCAGAGATTCCGGTGCTGTAAATTTTATTATAATATCACCATTTTTATTTGTCTGAAGATTGGGATAGAAAAATGCCGTTTCATTAAAATTTCGCCGTATTTCAGGCTTGATTTCTGTCGGTTTTGGTGGAGGTGGTTTTAAGTCCCCAACAGATTTTTCTTCTACAACAGATTCTTCCGCTAATTCTGCATCTATTTTAACATCATCTTCAACAATACTAAAAACATTTACTTCTTTTGGAGAAGGTGGATATCCTTTGTCCAAACCATAACTTGCCCCTCTTAAATTATATCCCCCGTAAACTCTAAACCCAAACCAGTTAAGTTGATCGTAATATTGATAAATTGGGGAATCTATTGTTGTTCTGTGTTTAACAAAATATCTGCTGTTTTGTGTCTTGAATGAATTGCCGATATTCCAATTTGAAAAGTTATAATAATTTGACGGATGAATATTAAAAAGCCAATTATTTTCTCTAAAAGCATCCAAAGAGGCATCATACATTGCAGTTAATAATTCAGCTGCAATTTTTTCTCCGGCATTTCCACTGATATTTATTTTCCACTCTTCTTTGCTTCCCGGAAGTATTTTATTTCTGAATGTGTTGAATGTAATTTTAAGATTTTGACTGGGATCGGGAACAGTTACGGTAAATTTATTTTGATAACTTCTGTTGTTTTTAACGAAAGTAAATCTAACATCAAAGGCTCCGGTTAAACTTTTGATAACAGGGATTTCAAACTTTTCTTGTTCCTTTTTTAAAGTTATCCATTCCCTGAATTTTACTGTATCCCGATAAATAATTTCATACAAAACATTGATTTTTTTATCGGCAGTACCGAAAAGAACAGAGGCATTATTTCCGGCTATAACTCTTTTTTTCAAAACCTTCATCCAATTTACAGAGTTGTCGGGAATAGTTTTTGCGTCAGTAGAAAAAACTGAGAAATATCGCTTCGTGTCAATTTCTTCACCAAATTTATCCTTTGATTTTATCTCAAGAACATAAGAACCCAAATCCCAATTTTTAAGATTCGAAATTGATAAAACGGAATCTTTTTCGGTATCAAAATCCAACTGAAAATTTAACTTTTCTTTTTCCCAATTAGTGATATTATTTTCATCATCATAAATATCAAGAGGAAAATTTTTATAAAATTCCTCTTCATTCATGATAAATAAATCCGGACAATCCCAGTTTCTTTCTCTAAAAACTTTATCCGGTTGTTTTAATTTATAAATTGACAATTTCCCTTTAGCTGGCTCCGGTTCTCCATTCAAATTTTTAGCTGAAATTGCAAAATTATTTACCTCATTTTTATCAACATCTTTAGGAATATCAACATTAATAATCAAAGATTTGTAGCTAACAGAAATTCGTTTTTCGGATGAATGAGTTTCGCCGGTAATATCTGTAACATCAGCATAAACCGTAAAATCAAAAACAGGATTGCTTTTTTTATCAATACTTTTATCGGGACCGGCTTCAAACTCAACGGTAAATTCACCATTTTCATTTGTCTCTAAAAATCCGTTTGTAATTTCCGTACTTCCTGATGGGAGATAACTTCTGTACCAAAAATAATATGGATATCTAACTTCTCTTACCACCCTGAATTTTACTTTCGCATTATCAATTACATTTCCTGCATAAGCTTTGGCGACTCCGGTAACCGATACTTTTTCATTCAATTTATAAGAGCCTTTTACGGGCAAAAATGTAACCTCAAATTTCGGGCGTTTGTATTCTTCAACATAAATATGAGTAGAACCGGATTCATTTTTTATTCTCATACTACCCAGCAAAACCCCTGTGGGAGCGACAAAAGTTCCGTTTACCGAACCATATTCATTTGAAACCAAATCAAGTGAAGATATTTTCTGATGATTTACATCAAAAAATTCAACTGTGGTTTTTGTGTCCGGGCATATCTCATATTTATCTCCTGTTTTTTCAAGAATTATACCTTTAAAATAAACAGTTTGTCCCGGACGGTAAATAGCTCTGTCGGTGAAAAAGAATGTTTTTTGCCTGGTTTTTTTATCAAAATATCTCTTATTCTGATAAAAAGAATTCTCAGGGGTCAGAGTATCATTTTTATACACAAATTTCAGGAAAAGTCTTCCATAAGAATTTTTCGATTTGAATGGAATTTTAACATATCCGTTTTTATCGGAAATATATTTCCCGGCTTTTTCAAATTCATAAATTCTTTTCGAAGAATTATATTTATTTATATATGCATAAACAATAGAATTTTTAATCGGCTCACCGCTTTGTCTGTCCAAAACAAAAACTTCGGTTTCACCACTACTAGTTTTCTGATCAATAAAACTAATATTTGAAACCCAAAATGAGCCAAAAGAAAATGATGATTTATTTATCGAAAACTTATCATCAGAACAAGCCAAAATCACATAAAATCCCAATGGTAGTTCCGGAATTTTTATCTGAGTATTATGTCGCTGAAAATCTCCATCATTAATAAAATCAAAGCTAAACTCCTTAACAGGCTTCAAATCTGAGTAATATTTTATCAGGTCTTCTCTTTGAAAATTTCTATCAATTTCTCTATTACTTTCAAAATTAATTTTGATAATCCTAAAATATGCTTTTGAAATATTCTTGTAAGAAAATGATCCGAGAATTGGTTTCCCGGGAATATTTATTTTTTCGGTAATTAGATCAAATGATATCTTTTGGATTTTATCAAGCAATAATTTACAATTTTTCGCACCTTTTGATTTGGAAAAATTTTCAATTGTTTTTTTGCAAATTTCATAAGCTGCTTTTTTATCCCACTTATTATTATTTACTTCCGGAGGATTATATTTTGATGCACTTCTAAAATAGTTTTTTGCCAGTTCATAAGACACATCTGTAGAAGCAGGAAATGCAGAATATTGTTTTTGCAAATTTTCAAGTGCATTGCGATAAAGATCATTTTTTAAATCTATTCCGTAAGCATTTTGATAAACAAATTTTAATCTCTTGAGAGTAACATCAATAAGGGCAGTTGGGTCTTTATCCTCTAAATGAAAAGCACTGAGTTTCTGTAAAATATCAATTGCATAATATTTTAAGGAAAGAGAATCTCTCGTTGAAATATTCAATTTTACAAATTCTTTATTATCATCAAAAAATGCAGGATCATCAATTTCAAATTTATAAATGGGTTGAGTGAGAGAGTTTTCATCATTCATAAAAAAATCAACTGCACGATGAGCAAGAAAATCATAAAGAGCGGGACGGTATATTTTTGATCCTTTTTCTTTTTCAAGAATCAAATCAAATTTTGTAAGAGATGTCCTTTTCAGTATTTCAGGATTTTCGATTGAAAGCAAATAATTTGAAATAATCTCCTTCATTATCTTTTTTAAGTCCCAGGTTTTAATATCATCATCTTTATAATTAACTGTTTCGGAGCGATTGAAAAACATATAACGATTTGAACTAAAATAATTCCAATAAACTTCGGCAAGTATGGAATGGAAAATCTGTTTTTCCGGTTTACCCGATTTTTTAATTTCCTCTTTAATATCAATTATTGTTTTAACAAGAAAATCTTCCTGAAAATCGCTTTGTAAGCTCATTTTATACAAAACAGCTTTTATAAATTGCGGTGAATTATTTTCTTTTTTTGCTTTTTTATAAATTTCCTCTACAATTTTCAAGGCAGATTTCGGAAGCCTTTTTTCAACAAAAGAATCAACTTTTTTCCAGGCTTTTTCGTAATTATCAATTACAACAGGAAGGGAACTTGGAGAGTCAGAGTCCATTAAAGAAAAACTACTGAAAATTGTGCTTATTCCAAATAGGGCGATTAAAATAATGACTTTTGATTTCATTTTATATGGTTTTAGAATAATTCTTAAAAATATTATACTAATTTTTAACAGATATGCGAAGCAATAGCTGTTTAGAAGTAGTTATGCGTTGCAACAGATATTTAATAATTTTGCAAATTTGTTTCGCATTAGTATAAATTATTTTTAATGCAAATTCTGTACCTAAAAACTTTTGGAAAAAATATTTAGCCAAATATTTTCTATAACTTTACTCCGTGTGGTTTTGTGTTTATCGTTCAATCTTAAAACTTGGCGGGATTTTCAAACCAAAAACTCCTCTACTATCTGAAATTTTTAAATGTACAATATTTTTATTTACACATAGCAACCAGCTTGTTTTTAAGTTATTGTTGTACAGTTGTGCTTTATTCTTTTATTTTCGATAATATTTCTTTTTCAAACCAATCTTTGTCTTGTTCACTTTTAAAGGAAAATTTGGAGATACTAATAAATCGATCTTTTGCTATAAATAAAAGATAAAAATTTTTCATTTGCTTCACTCTGATAAAATGTTCGATTTTAATCAAACTGTTGCTTCCGTCGTTTAATTTCTCAACAATTTTATCTTCATATATTTCAAAGTGCTTTTCGAGTAGAAATAGCCTATTATCTTTTGAATAAGCATAAATCCAGTGTTTTACCACAAATATTATTGGATATAAAATTGCAAAATAAATCAAGAAGTTTTTCAAAGCATATTTTTCTTCTTGAAGAATCAGAATCAAGACTAAGATACTCAAAAATATTAACCCCCAATATATTTTTCTTAAATATGTATTCAATATAATTTTAAAGAAATCCTTACTTGTTAATTTAATTTTGTCTGTTGTAATCATATTAATTAATTTTGGCAATCTGATTAAATTATTTTCTTATAATTATTTTACCTGATTTATTCAGTCCTTTGGTTCTAAGTGTGTAAAAGTAAACACCAGACTTAATGTTGCGTGTATCCCAAACCAATTTTTGATTTTTTATTGATAAAGCAGCTACCACCTGTCCTAATACATCATTTATTAAAATGACATTCTTCCCACCATTTGGGTGGATTGAAAGTGGTATCTCAAACACTACATAATCTTTTGCAGGGTTGGGATAAACCTTTACCTTAACGTCTTGCACATTTTCAACAACATTTGTGGTAGTGTCCGAAATGCCAAACACCCAATAATTTCGACTAGAGCCATAAATAAAATTTGAACAGTTAACATCACCTGACGGGCTATAAAACATTTCTCCCGCAACTGCGTAACTATAATCACTTTGTTGAATAACCCCATGAACACGTTCTGATCTACTACCCCCGATGCATTGTTGCCAAATTAGTTGACCTAAACTGTCAGTTTTAAATATCCAAATTGAGGGTTCATTACCTAACGAAGGATTTCCAACAACATCACCATCGAAAGAGTGAGTAATACCAAAAACCATAAAACCACCATCGGATGTTTGGAAAATTTTTTTGGGACCATCATTATCTGAACCCCCATAGCATTTTTGCCAGATAATATTACCGCCCAAGTCAGTGCGTATAAGCCAAATATCAATTCCACCATGCCAACCTGAACCTGTTAAATCACCATCATTGGATTTACCATAAGCAGCAACTAAATACCCATCAACCAAGCTCAATATCCTTACAAAAGCGTCATTTTCACTACCCCCATAACATTTATGCCATTCAGGGTTGCCCAACGAATCCAGTTTGTATATTATTCCATCATCACGATATGAGGTAAATGGTGTACAATTAATATTACCTGTTATCCCATCAGGCCTACCTGCTGCTGCAGCTATGTATCCATTGTCATTTGTTTGTTCAATTCCAATAATATACTCTTGATTAGCAGTACCAATGGTAAAATCCCATTCTTTGTTGCCCAAACTGTCGAGTTTGACAATCCAACCGTCATAACTCCCATACCAATTTGTTATATCGCCACCCTGCGAGAAAATATCAGCAATAGCAACAAAACCTCCATCATTTGTTGAAACCCCATAATGAAGGTAATCACTAACACCATTTTCATTACCCAAGGTCTTTTCCCAAATAAATGCTCCTGAACTATCCATCTTCCCAACCCATAAATTATATGCATTGGGATATGGTTCAGAAATAGTGCCACCTGTTAAATAATAATATGGGCTTCCTATTGCTTTTTCCATTCTGTAACCGCCTATATGTTCATAACATTTTTGCCAGATTAAATTGCCTGTATTATCAATTTTTAACAACCAGGTAGAACCATCATCAGAACACGTAACCTGTCCATCACCTCCCCATTGTATTCCGAGCACCAAATACCCTCCTTCAGTTTGGGCAATATCATATGCTATATCATGATCCATGCTGCAAAAGCATTGCTGCCAATCAATTTGAAATTGCCCAAATAATGATTGGGAAAATATCAATAATAACAACAATTTTGATAATTGTAGTACCATGAACTGCTTTTTTTAATACGCCTTCTACCTTACTGTTATCAGGTAGAAGACGTATTTAGGATAAAATTATTTGCTAACAACTATTTTGCCTGTTTTGCTAAAACCTGCAGAATTAATTGTATAAATATAAACACCGGGATTTATTCTACGTGTATCCCAAAGCTTTTGGCCTTGTTTTCCATTTATTTCAATAATTTCAATAATGCTGCCTGATGCATTCCTTATTATTATTGAACCTGTGTTTTCATTATCCGACAAAGTATAGTCAAATGCTGCCCATTGTTTAGCCGGATTAGGTTTAACCTGAATATCCAAACCATAAATTTTACCAAGAACATCAGAGTTTATAATTGCA
>DAOVNY010000084.1 GCA_030630005.1 Bacteroidales bacterium
GCGCATAAATGTATTCTTCCTTGTGCGCCTTTCTACATAAACTTGGCTAAAACTCATCTGTACTCGCTTTTTTTGCATGTTTTAAAAGTACAAAAAATTGTGCGAAATTAATCAGAAAAACCAAGTCAACTTATTAACATTCAAATGTTTATATCAACTTTGTCTTGCAAAGGTCTCAAAGATAGGATAATTTTATATTTTATGCAACATATTTTATGCAACATATTTTATGTATCATGTTTTATGATATTCTAAAAAGGGATAATTATTTTTTTATACAGTTTTTCGATATCTCCAAACAGCAAGACTTAATGCAGCTACAGCATAAACGGTCATGGAAATAAATTCGTTTTTCAGATCAAAAAAATCAGAACCTTTTAACAATATCATCCGGTTTACTCTCATAAAATATGCAAAAGGATTGATAATATTTACAGTTTGTGCCCAATTAGGCATACTTTCGACAGGGGTAAAAATTCCACTCATCATAATAAATGTAAGCATAAAAAAGAATGCAATAAACATAACTTGCTGCTGACTGCTTGATGTTGTTGAAATAAATAATCCTAAACCCAAAACTGCAAATAAGTAAATCGTGGCAAAACCAAATAAAAGAAATAAATTTCCAAGCATGGGTATATCAAATAATATTTTTCCAATAGTAAGACCAAAAGCAAGTTCGAAAAGTGCGATTATTAAAAACGGTAAAAGTTTTCCAATAATAAACTGGTATTTTTGAATTGGTGTAACATTTATCTGTTCAATAGTTTCCATTTCTTTTTCTCTAACAAGGTTCAGGGCTGTTAAAAACATACCGATAATAGTTACCAGAATTACGAGAATTCCCGGAAGCATATATATTTTATAATTTAATTCGGGATTGTACCAAAAAGATGATGAAACATTAATTTGTTTTGTTTTTACAAGAGGAATAATATTAATGTTTTCGGCAATAATATTTTTGTTAAAATCTAAGATTACAAATGTTGCATAAACATTTGTAATCCCCGCAGCAGTTCCGTTTATAGCATTTATCAGCAGTTGAAGTTCCGAATGATTTTCTTTAAAAAGTTTACGTTCGAAACCCGAAGGAATATTAATTATAATGTCTGCCCTGTTTTCTTCCAGAGCATCGTTTGCATCTTTTATCGAAAACGAACTTTCCTTGATTATAAAAAACGGAGAGCCTCTAAACTTATTTATCAATTGTCTGGAAGTTGTTGTTTGATCCTTATCAACAACATAAGCATCAATATCCTGCATCTCAAGAGTAGCAGCATATACAAGCACTATCAACTGAATAATAGGAACAATAAAAATTATAGGTAACATTGTTTTGTTCCTGAATATCTGGATAAACTCTTTTTGTAATATGTATAAGATCGTCCGCATTTATTATTCCAGTCTGATTTTAAATTTTCTTACGCTCAACAAAATAAAAAATACCATCATCCCGAAAAGGACAAGAGTTTCTTTCCAAACAAATAACATTCCTGTTCCTTTTAACATTATATTTTTAATAATGATTATGAAGTATTTTGGCGGAACAATATGGCTTAACCATTGCAAAATATCAGGCATATTTTCTACCGGGAAAATAAATCCTGATAAAAGTATTGTTGGTAATAACAAAGTGAACATTGAAACAAACATTGCTGTTTCCTGTGTTTTACTTACAGTAGAAATTAAAATACCAAGCGAAAGTGCCATAAGAATAAATAACATACATTCACCTATCAACAATGCAACACTGCCCTTTACGGGAACCCCAAAAACAAAATAACCCAGCAATATAATTGTAATAGTATTTATAAAAGAAAGGGCAACATAGGGTGTTACTTTTCCCAAAATAATTAGAACGGGTTTTAATGGCGAAACCAAAAGTACTTCCATTGTTCCAAGTTCTTTTTCGCGGGCAATTGAAATTGATGTCATTATAGCCGAAACCAACATTAATATCAAAGCCATAGTGCCGGGAACAAACATATAAGAACCTTTTAACTCTTCGTTATAAATCATTCTAACTTGCGGCTCAATTTGAAGAGGTTGTTTTTTATTGACATTTAATTCTTTCAAATAATCATAAATTATTGCTTTTGTGTAATTTACAACCAAATTGGCAGTGTTAGCATCAGAGGCATCAGCAATTATTTGAATATTTGCGGTTCCGTTTTTTTCAAGATTATTTGCAAAATCCGGTTCAAAAATAATCACCTCACGCACTTTCCCTTTCCTAAATACAGCTTCGATCTCATTAGCATTATCAATGTCCATATTCAAAATAAAATAACCCGAGCTTAATATTTTGTTAGTGATTTTTTGAGTTGTGGCATCTTTAGACTGATCAAATATTGCAATTTGTACATCTTTAATTTCATTACTTATAACATAACCAAATATCAGAATAAGGGCAACCGGCAAACCAAATAATATCAATAAGGTTTGCTTATCACGAAAAATATGAAAAAATTCTTTTTTAACAAATGCCCAAAATAGTTTCATTGTTCCATTATTTCATTGTTCCATTGTTCCATTGTTCCATTATTCCATTATTCCATTATTGAGTCCACTCCAATCACTTTCTCGCTAATTTCAAAAACACATCATTCATTGATTCTGCACTAAAATCTTTTTTAAGTTTTTCCGGTGTGTCAAGTGCTTCAATTTTTCCATCAACCATTATTGACACCCTGTCACAATATTCTGCTTCGTCCATATAATGAGTAGTAACAAAAACTGTAATTCCTGAATTTGCTGTTTCGTAAATCATATCCCAGAATTGTCTTCTTGTAATTGGGTCAACACCACCGGTTGGTTCATCCAAAAATACAATTTTTGGTTCGTGCATAATCGCAACCGAAAAAGCCAGTTTTTGTTTCCATCCCAGAGGAATAGCGTTTAATAATTTGTTTTGCGATTCTTCAAGTCCCAATCTTTGCAATAATTCTTTTGTCTTTTTTTTAATCTGTAAAGAAGACAATCCATAAATGCCGCCATAAAATCGAAAATTCTCTTTTATGGTTAAATCTTCGTACATCGAAAATTTTTGGCTCATATAACCAATGTGTTTTTTAATTTCATTGGTTTGTTTATAAACATCATAGCCTGCAACATTTATTTCTCCCGAAGTAGGTCTCCACAATCCGCATAATATTTTAATGGCTGTAGTTTTTCCGGCTCCATTTGCTCCCAAAAACCCAAATATTTCACCCTTCTTAACTTCAAAATTCAGATTATCGTTTGCAACAAAACGCCCGAATTTTTTCACCAGGTTTTTAACTTCTATTATGTTTTTGGTTTGTTTCACTGTTTTACTGTTCTACTGTTCTACTGTTCTACTGTTCTACTGTTCCGCCATCAACAAATAATTACAACCAATTACAACCAATTACAACCAATTACTTTGTTTCACTATTTGAAATGCAACAACGGAGCATATTTCACTATGTTTTCAATTTTCATCACTCCAACATTCCAATATTCCAACATTCCAACATTCCAACATTCCAATATTCCATTATTCCATTATTTTCTTACTCCATCATATCCATAAAGCAATCTTCAATATCCGGTTCTACATTTTTTATTTCAATATTTTTATGTCCTTTTGATTTTAGATATTCAGTAATTTCATCAGTCTCATTTTCCGGCAATTTTGAACAATAATGAATACTTTGTCCGAAACGAAAAGCCGACAAGGTATCTTTATAATTTCTCAAATCATAAATTAGCTCGTACATCCTGTCTGTTTTGACAGAAAGTACCGGTTTTCCAAAATTGTCAATAATTTTTTGCGGAGTATCAATGCTTAATATTTTTCCTTTTTGCATTAAAGCAACACGATCACACAAAACAGCTTCATCCATGTATGGGGTAGAAACCAAAATTGTAATTCCTTTTTCTTTAAGGGATTTGAGCATTTCCCAAAATTCTTTTCTCGAAACTGCATCAACACCGGTAGTTGGTTCATCAAGAAATAAAACTTTTGGTTGATGAATCAAAGCACAAGACAAAGCAAGTTTTTGTTTCATTCCACCGGAAAGATTTCTTGCAAGTCGTTTTTTAAAAGGTTCTATTTGCTGATAAATATCTTTTATCAAATGGTAATTTTCTTCAACGGAAGTTTTAAAAATGCTGGCATAAAAATTTAGATTTTCTTCAACTGAAAGATCAAAATATAAAGAAAATCTTCCGGGCATATAGCCCGAGATTTTCCTTATTTCTTTATAATCCTTTACTACATCAAAACCTTCAACTTTTGCTGTTCCCTCTGTAGGTTTTAATAAAGTTGTAAGTATTCTGAATAAAGTTGTTTTACCGGCACCATCAGGTCCAATAAATCCAAATAATTCCTTTTTTTTTTATTGAAATTGAAATATCGTCAAGAGCAAGGTGACTATTAAAAGTTTTGCTTACATTTTTTGCCGATATTGAAAATTCTTCCATCAAATCTTTGTTTCGGGTTTCGGGTTTTCTGCAAACTGTGACTTGACTGCTAACTGCTAACTGCTGACTTCAGTTTTACTTCATCACATTCTGTCCTTTTTCTCTGGTCCAATAACTTGTTCGTCCCAAAAGTGAAATTCCAATATAACCCCTGATTTTTAATTTTTCTTTTCCATCAGGAAAAATCATATAACAACTATATGTTTTTCCGCTTTTGGGGTCATATATCGTTCCATCATTCCATTCATCTTCATCAAATTCAAAATTCTTAAGAATTAATAATCCCAGAGTAGGCACTTTATGCAAACTTTCATCAGGATTTTCTTTGTCTGTTTTTGGTTTGCCTGTTTCTTCATCAATAGGATCTTTCAACCAGACAATTTTTCCAAAGTAATTTTTATTTTCTTTATAAATTTTTATTTGTGCATCTTTATCTTCATTTAGCCAAATTCCTAATACATCTCCAGCCTCAACATCTTGTGCTGTTACTGTATTTCCGGCAAAAACTCCCATTGCCATGATTATAATTAATAAACTTAGTTTTTTCATTTTCTTTGTTTTAATTTGGTTAATAATTAATTAAGTCCGCTATATTATAAAAATTATTTGAAATTAACTTCCCCCGGCATTCCTATTTTTAATAAACCATCGTTTTTTACTATAACTTTTACCGCATAAACCTGGTTTACTCTTTCTTTTTTTGTTTGAATAGTTTTGGGAGTAAACTCAGCTGAAGACGCTATCCAGCTAACTTTTCCTTCCAATTTATAATTGGTTTTTTTATCTTTATCAATAATAACTTCAACTTCTTGCCCTAATTTAATATTCGGTAACTGATCGCCACTAATATAAACTTTCAGTTTCATCTCATTTAAATTAGCAATTTTGTAAAGCGGTTTTCCAAACATGGCAATTTCTCCGGAGTTTACATATTTTGATAAAACAGTTCCGTTAACCGGATTTTTTATAAAGCATTTTTCTATTGCTTGTTCCATCTGGGCAATTTGCTTATCAAGAGCAGCTATTTCATCATTAATACTCACTGTTTTAACTTTTACTGATTTGATTTTTTTGTCGATAAGGTTTATTGCACCATTGATATCATCAAGTTGCTTTTGTGTAGCTGCTCCACCTTTAAAAAGTTTTTCAAGTCTTTTTTTATTGATTAAGGTATTCTTTTTCTGCTGAAGAAAAACATCAATTTGTGCTGAAAGATCCAGAGTTTTTGATGCAACAGCTTTTTGCATATTTATTAATTGTTTCTTTTTTAAAACAAGATCAATAGTATCAATCACTCCTACATAAAATCCTTTATTTATCTTTTGACCTTCATTAATATTAAATTCCAAAATCTTTCCGTTGGCTTCAGACGAAACTGTAATTTCAGTTGCCTCAAAGTTCCCGTATGCATCCGATCTATTATCATTGCTATTGCAAGCAACCAAAGCAATTACAATTAATCCTAATAAATATTTTTTCATGTGTATATATTTTTGTAGTTTCAAATTTCATTATATAATTATTCTCTTGTGTGTTTTAAAATTATAATTTTCCAATACTTGATAAATAATTTATTTTGGCAATTACCAGTTGTATTTTATGAGTTTGTAAATTAAGCTGTGCTTGTGTTTCTGCATTTACTTTTTCAATATAATCTGATGAAGTAATAATTCCATTATCAAATTTTGATGAGGCTGTTTTTGTAATTTTTTTTCGCAATTCAATAATTTCAATATCTTTAATAATCAGCTCTTCATATTTTTTTATCTCAAACAATTTTGATTCAAGATCAATTTTCAGGTTTTTGTTAAAGGCTTCTTTTTGTGTATTGATGATCTTATTCTTAATACTCAGTATTTTTTTCTCTCTTTGGCTTTTATCCCAATTGAACGGGCTCCAGCTAATTTGTGCACCAACAAAATAGAAAAAATCAAATTCATTTGAAAGCATATCAAAACCCGGTCTTCCGTAACCGGTTTTTCCGAATCCGGCGAGGCGGGGCAATTTTTTTGCCGAAACAACTTCTTTCAAAGCACTGATTTTTGTTTGTTTAAGATTTAATAATTGATACTCGGGTCTAAGATTTTGAAACTCATTAATATTTATTTCAACATCGGGAAAATCAAAATTTGTGCTTTCATTAATGTCCAAAGTAGTAAGTTCTTTTAACATTTTTATGCTTGATAGCATTCCTATTTCAACCTCAGTAATTTTTTGTTCGAGGCTTATCATTCCAACTTTTAATGCGTCAACATCCGACTGAAGTAATATTCCATTTTCCACGGCAGCATTAGCTGTCTTGAGTTTTAGTTCAATATTTTTCTTGGAAATATTCAGAATCTTTTTGTTTTCCTTAAAATAAATAATGTTGAAATAAACCTGATTTACTCTTTCTTTTAATTTATAAAGTTCTATTTCAACTGCCTGTTTATTTATTTTAACGTCAACTTTGTTAATGTTTTTGTGTTTTTGAGTAAGACCACCATCATAAATTATTTGAGTAACATCAAAAGTAATTTTATATTGATCTTTACTCATTTCCTCAATATTCATATTTGGAAGTTGAAAAGGTATTTTTGTAACATCCGATTGGTATGTTGCCTGTCCGTTTAGTGAAAAAGCCGGTAAATAATTTATATTGAGATTTTTTTCTTTTAGCTGATAGGTTGCGTCATACAAATCAAATTGTTTATATAAAGGATGATTTTCTACTGCTGTTTTGTAACAATCTTTTAAGTTTATAGTTTTTATGTCTTGCCCAAAGGATAAAACATAAATTAACAATGCTGTAATTAAAATAATTATTCGCTTCATTTTATTGAAATTGCATTAATGATAAAATTTGTTACTTGTTTTTTTCTTTCCTCAATAAAAATTTTAAACTCTTTTTCATTGTTATTAAAAAATAAACCCTTCATCACGGGTTTGGCAACAAAAGGAAAAACACACATACTAACTATATTTATTATAAGTTGTTTTGGATCAATTGGTTTTATGTTTCCTTTTTTTATTTCTTCATTAAAAATATCAATGATAAGCATTGGATTTAACCCTACATCTTTCAGTAAAAAAACTACTTTCTCCGGATTTCTGTTTGTTTCATGAAAAATGAAATTTGGCAAATACTGATTTTGCACAATCATATCAATATAATCATTTACGAAAATTTCAATTTTATTGAAAATGGATATATCTGACTCAAACATTTTTGCAATCCGGGGTATCATACTAAAAAACGCATCCTTAAAAACAGCATCAAACAAATTATCTTTTGTCCTAAAATAATAGTGAAGAAGTGATTTATTTATTCCCGCAGTGTCGGCTATTTCCTGCATACGGCTACCTTCAAGTCCCTTAACAATAAAAACTTCTTTTGCGGCTTTTAAAATTTTTAGTTCCGTATTTTTATCTTTTGAGGTCATTTTTTACCAAGTAGTTTAATCAAGTGGTTTAACCAAGTGGTCAAAAGTAAAACATTTATATTTATTTAACAAATAATTTCCTGATAATTTTTCTGATTAACTACTTTTGTAATTGTATTAAAACAAAAAACTCAAATGAAAAAGCATCTTATTTTATCAATAACAGCACTTTTTATAATTTCATTATTAATAATTTCATGTTCCGGTTCTCCCGAAAAAAACATCCCCGGACTTTGGAAAGCTAAAACAGTTGAAGCAAATGTGGACTCAACAATAATTTCGGATGAACAGATCAGTAAAGGTGTTGAAATTCAGAAGTCAATAAGTTTTGAATATTTTAAAGATCATACTATGGATGTAATAACTCCTGGTGGCTCGTTTTCAGGAACATGGAGTTTTTCTGCCGAAACCAAAGAGATTTTTATTCGTATTGACGGCAGCAATCCAAAAGATTCTACAATAATGGGAAAATTTGAAGATGGAAAAATTATCAGTAATAATGAAACTCCTGTTGGAGAATTTATTGTTACTTATGTTAAGGAGTGATGGAGTATTGGAGTGATGGAGTGATGGAGTGATGGAGTATTGGAGTATTGGAGTATTGGAATATTGGAATATTGGAATATTATGAAAAACCCTCAAACCTCAAACACTATTTATTTGTCTCTTTATTTCGCTTTTATTTAATCAACACCAAAGGAATTGTTTTTGAGTAAGTTCCGGTATTCAAACGACAATAATAAATTCCTTCGGAAAGTTTATCGCCATCAAAAACCATATTATAAACTCCCGCTTCTTGATCTTTATTAACAAGTGTTTTTATTTTCTTTCCGTAAATATCATAAATCGTCAACTGAACCGTACAGGATTCCGGTAGTTTATATCTGATAGTCGTTTTTCCTTCAAAAGGATTCGGGTAGTTTGTAAGAGAAAGAAAATTCTGATTTTTATTAACATCAATTCCCACATATTCAGGAGTAATGAAACTATAATAAACATCTTGTTCTCCATTTAATGTGTTAGCCCATGCAAGATGTGCACCTTCATCATCTGAAATCATATCAAAATAATCGCCCATTTTTTCCTGATTAGGCCATCCAACATGAGGATTGAACAAATCGGAAAGCTCTTTATTTTCCGACCATGTTTCTCCTTGATCAATAGAAAAAGAGTAATATAATGACGACAAATAAGTGTATTGTGGAGCATCCCGTGTATCAAGCCAAATTATATCAATTCGTCCGTTTGGAGCAACCGACATGGTTCCGAACCATTGATAATTATTTGTTCCAATATCATTATTAATTCTAATGGGAGCACTCCATGTATATCCACCATCGGTACTTTTAGTAAACATTACGTCTCCAGGATCATTAATAGAATTTCTGTCAACCGAAGCTGCAACATATACATTCCCACGTCCCGGTCCATCAGATATATCAACATCGATCCATGCTTGTCCAAGTAATCCTGCAGGGTTAATTGGTTTCCATCCGGTAATTTCACCATCCAGATTGACCTGTGATTCAAAATCCCAGGTAAATCTAGCATAAGGAATCTGAGCAGTAGTTGATTTAGCTACTTTTATTCCATAATATTGACCTGCACCAACAGTATATAATTCACCATCAGGACCTACTGCAAGTGTTCCCCAATATGGTTCACCGGGAATTTCAACGCAATTTTCATAACTATTACCATTATTTGAAGAACGAGTAAAAAAACCGGGTTGACAAGAACTCCAATATTGTGTCCAAAACGAATAATTATTCCCGTTTCCAACTCCATCGGTTCTATCAATTCTCATCCATTGTTTGTCTCCTCCGTGTGCGTATGTTCCTTCATCCCATTCAATTCCTCCATCATCAATTTTATAAACATCACAGTTATAATTGCCATAATCATCCTTCGTAAGACTGTTATAATAAAAATTTCCTTCTGAATCGAAGTCAAGTCCCGGATCGGAGCGGAAAACTCCCGGGTCAATAACTCCGGGGAAAGTCCAGCTTTGACCTCCGTCAAGAGA
>DAOVNY010000002.1 GCA_030630005.1 Bacteroidales bacterium
CGGTGAATTATCCGGAGAAAAAAATCTCTGATTCAGTCAGGAATATTTTGAAAAAGAAATTCTTCGGAAAGAAAACCTTACTGCAAGACCTTGACATTATGATGGTAAACTGCGAACAAGATTATTTTAATAATTACAAAACAGCAAATAAGGATATTTACGATGGGAAAAACTCATTTAACTGGGAAAAGAAAAATGAGATGAAAGTGTATTACAATGAAAATTACATACTTACTCTTTCTTTTTCAAGTTATGCTCACACAGGAGGAGCACACGGATTATGGATAAAAAAGTTTGTGATTGTAGATTTAAAAAAAGGCTCTGTCATCAAACTTGACAATATTTTTAAAAGAAATTACGAAAATGAACTGAAAAAAACCCTCAACACTAAACTCAAAAAGAAATACGCAATCAAAGAAAATGAAAAACTTACTGATGCAGGTTTTTTTGTTGAAGAGATAAATATTTCAAAAAACTATTATGTAAACAAAGATGGCGTAGGATTTTATTACAATAATTATGAAATTGCTTCTTATGCCACCGGGCAAACTGATATTTTTATACCATTTAAAAATATAATACATTTGATAAAAATTGACAGTCCTGTAAACCGTATTTTGAATTCATTATATTAAAATAATAATTGTTTATAAAAAGAATATTCCGTTTAATAAAAAAATGAAAAACTATAATATTTTTGTGACATTAATTTATTTATTTTGTGATGAATTTTAAATTTATACTGTAAAAATAAAAATGGAAAACATTTACATTGTATTAGTAGGAGTTTTATTTATTCTTGCAATTTCAGATTTGGTTGTAGGAGTAAGTAATGATGCTGTTAATTTCCTGAATTCAGCCGTTGGATCGAAAGCAGCACCATTCAAAGTCATTATGTTAATTGCTGCATTAGGCATATTATTCGGAACAATATTTTCAAGCGGGATGATGGAGATTGCACGAAAAGGGATATTTCATCCTCAGTATTTTTATTTTTCAGAAATAATGATAATATTTCTGGCAGTTATGGTTACGGATGTTTTACTGCTTGACATGTTCAATACTTTCGGGCTACCCACCTCTACCACAGTATCAATTGTATTTGAACTTTTGGGTGCTGCAGTTGCTGTAGCAATATTCAAAATATCCGCAGACCCAAACGGAACTATGCATCTCGGCGAATATATAAACTCTGAAAAAGCATTAGCAATTATTGCAGGTATTTTATTATCGGTAATTATTGCATTTAGTATAGGAGCATTTGTTCAATATTTAATCAGGATTGTATTTTCATTTAACTACAAAAAAACTTTAAAAAATTACGGAGCTATATGGGGCGGGATTGCAATTTCTGCCATCACTTATTTTATTCTTATTAAAGGTGCAAAAGGTGCAGCTTTTATGTCGGATGACACCAAAGAACTTATTAAAGAAAACACATTACTAATACTTGGAGCCAGTTTTATCGTATGGACAATTCTACTGCAATTATTAAGCTGGTTAATTAAAATAAATATTTTAAAACTAATTGTTTTGGTTGGGACTTTTGCTTTGGCAATGGCGTTTGCCGGAAACGACCTTGTAAACTTTATTGGTGTCCCACTTGCAGGTTTAGCTTCTTTTAAAGAATTTATTGCAAATCCGGGAGCTGACCCAAACAGTTTTTTGATGACTGCCTTACAAGGCAAAACACAAACCCCTACGATTTTACTTATCCTTGCCGGATTAATTATGGTGATTACATTATGGTTTAGCCGAAAAGCAAGAGGAGTAATGAAAACTGAAATTGACCTTGGTCGTCAAAATGAAGGTGCCGAACGATTCGGATCATCTGCCGTTTCTCGGTCAATTGTGAGAAGCTCCTTAAATTTCAGCAAAACTGTTACATCTATTATTCCTGATACTGTAAAAAATAAATTATCAAAACGATTCAGACCTATTGAAACTATCGAAGAGGTTGATGGCACATCATTCGACCTTGTCAGAGCATCGGTAAATCTGGTTGTAGCAAGTATTATTATTTCATTTGCCACATCATTAAAACTTCCTCTTTCAACCACTTATGTTACATTTATGGTTGCAATGGGAACTTCACTTGCTGATAAAGCATGGGGACGCGAAAGTGCAGTTTATCGTATTACCGGAGTGTTATCGGTGATAGGCGGATGGTTCTTCACAGCTTTTTCTGCATTTGTAGTTGCATTTCTTCTTGCATTATTATTTTCATGGAGTGGTATTATAGCAATTATTATTATGGTTGTTATTGCTTTTTTTATCATTATTAGAACTCAGGCTTTTCATAAAAAACGTGAAAAAGAGCAAAAAGAAACTGAAAGCATCTATGAAATTACAGGCGATAATATTGTTGAAAAATGTTCGACTGAAGTTGTAGATATATTGTTCGATATTTCTGTAATTTATAAAGATATTTTTCAGGCACTTGTTAATGAAGATATAAAGAAACTCAGGGAAATAAATAAACGCGTTGACAAGATAAACAAACACACCAAACGATTGAAAGATAATACCTATAAAACAATACATCAACTTAATGAAGATTTAATTGAAACAGGACATTATTATGTTCAGGTACTTGACTACTTACGTGAGATAGCTCACTGTATTACATTTATTGTGCAACCAAGTTTAGAACATGTTGATAATAACCATAAAGGACTAATCCCTGAACAAATTACAGAACTGAATTTCATCACAAAAGGTATAGATGATCTTATCAAAATAGTTAATAATGTTATTAAAAATAACGAATTTAATGATCTTATTAAAGTTTTGTATCACCAAAAAACATTACTTGCAGCTATTGAAGAATATCGTAAAAAACAAATTAAAAGGATCAAACATAAAGAAGCAGGAACTAAAAACAGTATGCTTTATATCACTATCCTTGCCGAGACAAAAAACTTATTATTAAATACAATTAATCTTGTAAAATCGCAAAGAGACTTTATAATATATAATAACAGCAAAAACAAAACAAATTAAAACGAAGCGAAGCAAGCGACACGAAGTTAGCCCGTATGGGGTCCGTATGGATTAATAAAATCATTTCAGGAGGGCAGACGGGCGTTGACCGGGCTGCCCTTGATTTTGCTATAAAAAACCAATATCAAAATCCTAAATATTTTGGATATATTTGTAATCAAATGAATTATCAGCAAAAAATAAAATCAACAGAAAATATTTTAGAAAAGCTGAAAGAAATTCTATCTGAAACTCTTTGGGAAAGTGATCCTAATTTGTATTCGAGCGATAGAATGCTTTTACCATGGATTGAAGAAGATGCTGAATACAAGATAAAAAAACTGAAATTAAAGAAAAATGATGAGATATTTTATTTGCAAAAATTACATAATCTCTTTGGAGAATATTCTGATGCTAATCCATATTTAAAACGAAAAAAAAGTTCTAATAATAAATAGTTTCATCCTATTGACTTTGATCCCATTTGCAAAATTTAGAAAACAAGCTACTTTTTTGTTTATCAAAAAAACCATTTTTTCTTAAGCATTTGGGCATTCCAAAAATATTCATAATTATTTCCATTAAGATTTACAACTTCATCCACCATAAATATAATACTACCTGCTTTGTCAATTTTCATATTCTTAATATCATAATCCCGATTATAGCTCTCTATAAGTTCAAAAAGATGTTTCATATATTCCGAAGAAGTAATCTTTTTGGAGTTTATTTCAATTATCGTTTGGAGTTCATTTTCAAATGATTTCAAAGCATTATCTTTAATGTTTTTTATAAATTCAGCATTCCCGTTTTTAATGATTTTTCTAAGTTTCATTGCAATATCTATTTCTTCTTCTTCTCGAAGATTTGAAATTGATCCTTTATTATTTCTAAACTCCAGAAATTCGTTTATGCCATCTTTTATTTTCACATCCAATTGCTCCGACTTTTTATTTGTCGCATTATTCAACAGATTCATAATTCTTTCAGTATCATCAGTAAGTGTTTCCAGAAAGAAACGGTATTTCACTTCCGACAGTTTTTCAGTCAGTTGTATACTCGCCTTAATGAGGGCATAATTTTCATTTTCATTAGATTCTAACAACTTAAAGTAAATTATTTCTTTCTGATTATTTGTAGTTGTTTCCAGAACATATTCATTTTCATCAAAAACATTTTCACCTTCACATTTAATCGGCACCTTTAATTTTATTGAATGATATGGATAGATTTTTTTTGCTAAGGTTGGATACCAGATATTATTTTTAATGCTTTCGAGTGGCGAAATATTTATTTGTCCAAAGAGATATTCATGAGGAAGAAGATACCAAACCTTTCCATCATAAGCAAGAGGACTAATATCTTTGAATTCCAGAGATAAAAGTTTCTTTTTTAAAATCTTATAATTTGTTCGGTTTTGCTTGTCAGTACCAAGTAGTTCTACAAAACACTTAAACTGAAATCCGAGTCTCGGATTGCATCGAATTTTTATTGAAATAATCTTTTCAGTTTCATTAATTATAGCAACATCTTTAAAGGAAACCGTTTTATTTACAAGTTTTGTTCCATCACCCCCTTCACGAACAAACAACATTTTATAATTAGCATCCGAAATATTTGGTACAATAATCTGGATTTTCACTCTTCTCTGGTAAAACCAATATAAACCTATAACTCCGATACCAATTGCTGTAAGAGCATTAGCAACAATACTTAAATAAACTTCCCATACTTGGGAAAGTGACATTTCAAACATATTTTTTAAGATTTAATATTTTATGAATAAATTTTAACTATTAGGTTGTTTTCAAAATTATAAAAAAATAATCTAAAACTAATGCTATTGATAAAATAATTAAACCTCTGCACAAACCATCCTACTTTTTCCGTTCAAATCACTTTTCAAAATAACATTGCTAAAACTAAAATCCTTAAGCATTTTTCTTACTTCTTCTCCATAAGCTTCATTAATCTCGAAATATAATTTCCCGTTTGTTTTTAAATTCAATTTGGCGAATTTTGATATAGCCTTATAAAAAATCAAAGGATCATTATCATCAACAAATAAAGCTGATTCGGGCTCATAGTCGAGAACATTTTTACGCATTAGTTTTTTCTCTGATTCCCGAATATAAGGAGGATTACTCACAATAATGTCAAATTGAGGTAAAATTTCCGTTTCACTTTTGTTTAGAATATCAATTTTAAAAAAAATTATTTTCAGATGGTGATTTTGTGTATTTTTTTCTGCCACTTTTAAAGCGTCTGCATATTTATCAAGTGCATAAACTTCCGAAAGATAAAATTCCTTTTTCAAAGCAATAGCAATACATCCGCTACCTGTCCCAACATCAAGAATTTTAATATTTTTCCGGTTTTTATTTTCATTAATAATTAATTCAATCAACTCTTCAGTTTCCGAGCGGGGTATCAAAACATTCTCATTTACAAAAAAATCCAATCCATAGAAATTTGCCTTTCCGGTAATATATTGAATTGGTTTGTATTTTTTAATATCCTTAACGGCAAAATGAATTTTTAAAATATCCGATTCATTTATTCTCAACTCAGAATTTACAAGCATATCCATTCTTGAAACCTTACAAACTTCCTCAAATAAAATCTTTAAAATACTTAGACTTTCCTTTTCATCATAAAAATCAACTAACTCATTTTTATAATAATCAAAAATATCTTTCGCCTTATTTGTATTTATCTTCATTAATTATGGTTCTATATTGAATGTAATTAGTAATCAAATTTGCCACATATTCACAAATATTAAAATTACGTCCCGAAATTAACTAAAATTACGTATTTTTGAGCTTATAATCAAAATAAAGAAAAGATATGCAAGGAGATGTACTAATAATCAACGAAAACCACAAAAAAGCAGCACGCCAAACCATACTATTTATTCTCGACAAGATTAAAGCAGCCACAAATAAATTTGCAATTACCGTTGCCGGTGAATCCGGTGCAGGAAAATCGGAAATTGCAGCCTCAATATCAAAAGAACTGGAAAAAAATAATATCACAAATTTTATTTTTCAGCAGGATGATTATTTTATTTATCCGCCAAAAACAAATTCACAGTTAAGACTAAAAGATATTAATCATGTTGGCATTTCAGAAGTTAAACTTGATTTGCTTGATGATGAAATTCAAATGGTAAAAAATGGTCAGACGCTAATA
The DNA here is from genome assembly GCA_030630005.1 of Bacteroidales bacterium. GTDB lineage: Bacteria > Bacteroidota > Bacteroidia > Bacteroidales > JAIORY01 > JAIORY01. The sequence goes on from DAOVNY010000002.1 coordinate 6,178, forward strand.
GAAAAACCTCTCGTAATTTTTGAGGAAGACAGAATCGCCAAAGAAGCTGTAGAACTGAAAGATAAAGATGTATTGATAGCAGAAGGAACATACACCACAGCACTGAAAAATGCTGACATAAGAATTTTTATCGACAGAAATCATCAAGACACAAAAGCTTCGCGATTAGAAAGAAACAGAGAAAAGCAAGACGAATATCTCGAAAAAATACTTCTAATTGAACATAATATTATTTCAAAACATAAAGCATTAGCAGATATCATTATCACAAAAGAATACAACGCAATAAAAGGAGGAAAATATGAATGATAAATTCAAACATATAGCATTACTAAGCACTCACGGATTTTTCGATCCCATTCCACAACTTGGCAGAACAGATACAGGTGGGCAGGTGGTTTATGTTTTGGAAATGGCAAAAGCAATTTCAAAAACCGGTATTAAAGTTGACATTTTTACAAGATGGTTTGATAAATCTCAAAAACAAATTGATCCGGTTCCGGGTTATCCCGATGTAAATATTATTAGAATCCAGGCAGGACCATGGGAGTTTATTCCAAAAGAATTTATTTATGATGTCCTCCCTAAACTTTCCGAAAATATGATCAAGTTCATAAAAGAAAACCATCTTGATTACGATCTTTTTCACGGACATTATGTTGATGCCGGAATAGTTACCCTGAATATAGCAAAAGCATTTGGCAAACCTTCATATTTTACGGCACATTCAATCGGTGCATGGAAAAAAGACCAGATGGGTGGTGACCCCGATGAGATGGAAAAGAAATTCAATTTTAAACACAGAATTAGTGAGGAAATCAGAATATTTAAAAATGTAAATGCTCAAACCGTAACTTCTGCTGTTCAGCTTGAGAAACTTAACGAGCTTTATAATTATTTTGCTAATAACATAGAAGATATACCACCGGGAGTTGATGTACACACTTATAATTTGCTTTCGGAAGAAGATTTGAAGAAAAAAACTAAACTTCCCGAAAATTATGTTTTCTGTATCAGCCGAATCGACACTAACAAAGGACACGATTTTTTACTTCATGCCTTTGATATTGTAAGAAAAAAAATACCTGATATTGATCTCGTAATAGGTGGCGGATCACCTAATCCAGAGCAAAGGGAAATAGATCTTTACGGAAAAATGAAAAAAATTATTGACGAAAAAGGTATGAATGGCAGAGTTGAACTTATTGGTTATGTTCCTGATGAACTTATGCCGGCATATTATCAACAATCGCAATGCTTTGTTCTTCCGTCCTTATTCGAACCCTTTGGTATGACAACCCAGGAAGCAATGGCTTGTGGAAAACCCGTTATTGCCTCTAAATTTGGTGGCATCAGAAATATAATTAAAAATGGTGAAAATGGTTTTCTTGTAGATCCTTCGGATACACAAGAGTTTGCTGATGCAATTATTTCTCTTGTCGGTAATAAAGAAGTCCAGAAAAAAGTTGGGGTGCAAGCATACAAAACTTGCCAAGAGCATTTTAGCTGGGAAGCAATTGCTGAAAGATTTCTGAATTTCTATAAAAAATTTGGTACTACTACAAATTTAGTGGAACATTGAAAAAATGATTAAATGCTAAAATAAAAATAATGAATAATGACATTTTTCTTGAAATAAATGAAGCAAGAAAGGGTAACAAAAAAGTTGCTCTTTGTACAATCATCGAAACAAAAGGTTCGACACCTCGTAAAGCAGGTTCCAAAATGCTTGTTTATGAAGCTAAAAGTATCTCAGGAACTGTTGGCGGTGGTAATATTGAATTGAAAATTATTGAAAAAGCCATTGAGGTAATTGAAAAAAGCTCAAGCGGCAAATTTGTTTTTGACCTTGGTAATGACCTCGACATGCAATGTGGCGGATATGTGGAAGTATTTATTGAGTCACTAAATCAAAAAAATGACTTGATAATTTTTGGTGCCGGTCATGTTGGAAAAGCAGTTGCCCGTTTTGCTTCTCAGCTGGGATTTGAAATTACATTTGTTGATAACAGAAAAAATATTATTTCTGATGTTGATATTCAAAATAATAAATTCATTAATAAAGAATATTTTGATGCATTTGAAGATATTGATTTTACTGATAAATCTTTTATAATTGTTACAACTCCTAATCACGAATTCGATCAGGAAGTAACAGCAATCTGCATAAAAAAGCCACATGCATATCTCGGAATGATCGGTAGCAAAAGAAAAGTAGCAACAACAAAAAACAATCTAATTGAAAAAGGATTTTCAGAGAAAGAAATTGAAAAGGTTGATATGCCCATCGGAATAAAATTTAATGCACAAACTCCTGATGAAATAGCAATCAGCATAGTTGCAAAACTTATTGATGTACGAAACTCGCTTTGAAAGGTAATTTGATAGACTGAATGACTAAAATGATTAAATGATTAAATGCGTAAATAAATGAATGATTGAATGAATGATTGAATGATTGATTGAATGATTGAATCAATATTGAGATTTATAACAATAGCTGGAATTTTATCATTTAAGCATTTAACCATTTACGCATTTCCACAAAAATAACAGTAAAAACAAAAACTTAATTAATAAATGAAAAATCAATCAAACATTGCTTTTATCCTTGACGATAAAATCGTTACGATTGACTTTTCTGAAGAGAAAAACCTCAAGCCTACAACAAGTGTTCTTGAATATATACGATTGCTACCGACAAAAAAAGGTGTTAAGGAAGGTTGCGGACAAGGAGATTGTGGTGCTTGTACAATTGTTCTTGGAGAATTAAATAATGAAAATGACATTTCATATAAAGCGGTTAATTCATGCCTCCTTCTTTTACCGATGATACACGGCAAGCAACTGATAACTATCGAAAATCTTGCTACAAAAAAAGATAACAATATAATTCTTCATCCCGTTCAACAAGCAGTTGTGGACACAAATAGCAGTCAGTGTGGTTATTGTACACCGGGGATGGTGATGTCATTATTTGCTCTTTTTAAAAATTATAAAAATCCGTCAAGAGAAATTATTGAAGATGCCCTTAGCGGGAATCTTTGCCGTTGTACAGGTTATCAACCGCTTATTGAAACTGCACAAAATTCTTGTAAAGGACAAAAAGATACTTTTGAGAAAAACAAAAATCAAACTATTAATCTCCTAAAAAAGATCAATCAGAAAACAAAAACAATTTCAATTCATACTGAGGATGTTCATTATTTTCGTTCAACGAATCTTTTTGATACACTACAAATTCGTAAAGAAAATCCTGATGCAATACTTTTAAGTGGTGGCACCGATAGTTCACATAAAAAAATATCCGAAAAGCATAAACCATTAAAGATTATTGACATTTCAAGTATTGACGATATTCAATATTTTACTGAAGACAATAATAATTTTTACATTGGCAACGGATTAAATCTTGAGAAACTGAGAACATTTGCAGCTTCAAAGCTTCCGGTTCTTGAAAATATTTTAAAAGTTTTCGGTTCCCTTCAAATCAGAAACCTTGCAACAATTGGCGGAAACATTGGCGGGGCTTCCCCTATCGGTGATCTTATTCCGGTATTATTTGCATTGAAAGCTAAAATTAAACTTCAGAGCAATTCAGGAAAAAGAATTACCGAAATTAAAGATTTCATAAAATCATATCGAAAAACCGATATTAAAACTGATGAAATTATTGAATCTATCATTATCCCAAAATCAGATAAAAATATTATTAAATCATACAAAATATCAAAAAGAAAAAATCTTGATATTTCAACACTTTCCGGAGCTTTTAACATTTTACTTGATGATAAATCTTTTGTTAAAGAAATAATTCTTGCTTTTGGCGGAATGGCAGAAATAACAAAACGAGCAAGCAAAACCGAAGACTTCCTGTTAAAGAAAAAATGGGAAAGAAGAAATATTTATAAAGCTGTTGAAATTTTAAAAAATGAATTTGAACCAATCTCGGATGCGAGATCAAATAAAGAGTTCCGAAGAATTGCCACAGGAAATTTATTAATAAAATTCTGGTCAGAAACCAATGAATAAAGTACAAGATAATAACGCAATTAAACACGTTACCGGAGAATCGGTTTATGTGAATGACATCGGTGTAAACGACAGGCTTTTGTACGGAAAGATAGTTTACAGTCGTTTGCCTCACGCTATTATCAAATCTTATGACTTGTCGAAAGCACGTTCATTGCAAGGAGTTCATACAGTTTTGTGCAGCAAAGATATCACCGGCAAAAATCAGATGGGACCTGTAGTTCAAGACGAACCTTGTCTTGCTGAGAGAGAAGTAAATTTTGCAGGACAAGCAATTTTTCTTATTGCCGCCGAAAATGAAGAGACCGCAAAAAAAGCTGAAGATCTTATTGAAATAGAATTTGAAGAACTGGAAAGTATTACCGATCTCAAAACTGCCATTCAAAAAGATAATCTTCTTTTTGAGCCTCAAAAAATTGAAACAGGCAATGTTAAAAATGCTTTAAAAAACTCAAAACATCATTTATCAGGAAACTTTTTTACAGGAGCACAAGAGCATTGGTATCTCGAAACACAGTCGTGTCTTGTCATTCCCGGCGAAGGAAAAGAAATAAAAATATTCAGCTCAACGCAACATCCTTCCGAAACTCAAAGTATAGTTGCCGGAGTTCTCGGAGTTAATAAAAATGAAGTAGAAGTGGAAGTCAGGCGTCTCGGCGGAGCATTCGGCGGAAAAGAAACCCAGGGAAACCATTATGCTGCATGGTCTGCATTGCTTGCAAATGCTACGGATAGTCCGGTAAAAATTCATCTTTCGAGAAATGATGATCAACTGACAACAGGGAAAAGACATCCGTTTTTATCAAATTATATTGTTGGCTTTGATGATAATGGAATTATTAATGCACTTGATGTGGAAATGAATTGTGATGCCGGATCGTCAAATGATCTTACTTATGCGATTTTGGCAAGAGCTTTATTCCACATAGACAACAGCTATTTTATCCCGAATTTAAAGGTAATCGGAAAAGCTTATAAAACGAACCTGCCTTCTAACACTGCTTTTCGTGGATTTGGCGGACCACAGGGAATGGCAGTTATAGAAAATATTATCGATAGTATTGCAAGATATCTTCAACTTGATGCAACTGAGATCAGGTATAGAAATTTCTATCAGATAAATAAAAATAATATCACACATTACGGTCAAAAGATTGAAAACAATCGGCTTTTCAAAATTTATGATGAAATAATTGAGTCTTCTAATTATTTTGAAAGACGAAAACAGATCACAGAATTTAATTCAAAAAATGAGTTTTTTAAAAAGGGAATTGCCCTTACTCCCGTTAAATTTGGTATCTCTTTTACAACTTCATTTCTGAATCAGGCAGGAGCATTGGTGCATATTTATAAAGATGGCACAGTTCAAGTTAATCACGGCGGAATTGAAATGGGTCAGGGATTGAATACCAAAATTTTAGGAATTGCTTCAGATGAATTTGGTATCAATTCCGATGACATTAAAGTTACGTCAACTAATACCTCAAAAGTGCCGAACACTTCAGCAACAGCAGCATCTTCGGGTAGCGACCTTAATGGGATGGCTGTAAAAAATGCTATTGATAAATTAAAAAAGCGACTTGTTGAAATTGCATATAAAAGCATTCAGAAAAAAAGTAAAGAAAATAAAATAAGCAAAAAGGACATTATTTTTAAAAATGATTATGTTTTTGATAAAAACTTTAATGATATAAAAATTTCCTTTAAGGAATTGATAAACACCTCCTATCTTAATCAGATAAGCCTAAGTGCAACAGGATTTTACAGCACTCCGGGGATTCATTTCGACAAGAAAAAAGCTAAAGGAAAACCTTTTTATTATTTTGCTTTCGGGATGTCGGTTTCAGAAGTTCAAATTGACACGCTCACGGGAGCACATAAAATTTTAAGAACAGATATTTTGCATGATGCCGGAAATCCATTAAACGAAGAAATTGACATTGGACAGATAGAAGGAGGATTTATTCAGGGAGTTGGATGGTGCACCACCGAAGAGATAAAATGGGATAAAAACGGAAAACTTCTGACTTTTTCACCCGATACCTATAAAATTCCTCTAATTACTGATATCCCAAAAGATTTCAGAGTAAAACTATTAAAAGACGCACCAAACATAAATGTAATTAAAAAAAGTAAGGCAGTCGGGGAACCTCCGTTTATGCACTGTTTTTCGGTTTGGCTTGCAATAAAAGATGCTATTTCTTCAGTTGGAGATCATAAAATTGAACCCGAACTTTCAATTCCGGCTACTAACGAAAAAATTGTGATGGCAGTTGAAAAGGTTAAGGAGGATTTATGATTTATGATTTTAGATTTTGAATTTATAACTACTCAGCCAATATAAAATGTTAAAAATAAATATTTGCCACAGATTCACAGATTTAAAATAAATTAATTTTAAATGTCAAACAATCAATTATTTATAATCACCGGAGAAAAGGGACGGGGAAAAACCAATCTGTTAATTGAGCTTATCAAAATTCTTCAAAATAAAAATATTAGTCTTTCGGGATTTTATGCAAAAGGATTTTGGAGAAATAATAAACGCTCTGCATTTGATCTGGTAAACATTAAAACAGGAAAGAGTATTCCGCTTTGTAAATCTCAGAAAACTGAAAGATGGGAAAAATATTTTAGTTTTTATTTTAATTCTGAGGCTTTGAAAGTAGGAAATCAAATTTTGAATCCTCAAAACATAAACACTTCCGACCTTGTAATAATTGATGAAATCGGCAAACTTGATATCAATGGAGAAATCTGGCACGACGCTGTTTCAAAACTTATCTCTGAAACAAATATTCCTATGCTGTGGGTAGTTAGGAAAACTTTTGTTGAGGAAATTATTAATTATTGGGAAATGACAGATGTTACAATTTTTGAAGTCGGGAAAGATGATGCAAAAACTATCTCTGGAAAGATTATCAGTTTAAATAAATAGTACACTGATTGTATAGTACACTGATTGTTATGATTTTTATGATTAGTTATGATTTAATTTTTATCATAAAAATCAGTTGAATCAGTCTAACCAGTGTACTATTAAAAATCAGTGCACCATTTATTCAGTTCCATATACTCTTTTTCAGAATTAATATTAACAAGAATTCTTTCATTATCAACTTCAACAATTTTCTTTTCAAATCCTTTCAGGAAATCTCTAAAATTCAAATCATTTTTTTCTTCGGAGATAATATTTTTAATAATCTTTTCAGAAAGTAAAATCGGATGCCCGCCTTTGTTTTTGAATACCGGAACAACAAAATTTGATTCAGAAATTTCACAAAACAAACTATTGAGAACATTCAAATTTACAAATGGATTATCAACATTATGAATAAATACAGGATGATAATTATTCAAATTTTTCAATCCTAATTTTATTGAATAAAAACGTTCCCACTCAAGATGTTGATTGATTACAACTTTAATCTCATCAGATAGTTTAATATTTTTTTGATCTAAAACAGAGACTCCTTCCTTATTCAAAACAACAAGAATTTCCTTGCATCCAAAGGCTTTGTATTTATTAATAATTTCTTCAAGAAAAGTAACCTTATCACTAAATTTAAGCGCAAATTTCGGCATTCCCATCCTACTCGAATATCCGGCAGCAAGAATAACAACTGAACAAGATTTAATATTTTTCGATCTTTCGTGCATAGATTACAAAGATAGCACCAATTATGGAAAGACAGTAATGCTTGATTTTTTATACTTTTGTAAAAACAATATAAATATGTCAGATAAATTCTCAATTATACCTCTAAGACAATTATTGCAAATTATTCTCAGTCAAATAGAAATACATAATAGTTTTTTTGGCATTCAGGAAGAATTGTTTTTCAAACCTAACATTAATGATTCTTTCCGTTTAAATCTTTTCGGACAAAGTTTGGAAAGCCCGATTGGTGTGGCAGCAGGACCACACAGTCAACTTACTCAAAACATTGTTGCAGCATGGCTTTGCGGAGCCCGTTTTATTGAATTAAAAACCATTCAAACACTTGACGAACTGGAAATATCCAAACCTTGTATCGACATGCAGGATGAGGGATATAATTGCGAATGGTCACAGGAATTGAAAATTGAACAATCATTCGATCAATATCTTAATGCATGGATCATCATTCACATTTTAAAAGACAAATTAAAAATTGGCAATAAAAATGACGCCGGAGTAATATTTAATATGAGCGTAGGATATGATTATGCAGGCATATTAAATAAAAATGTGCAATGGTTTTTTGATAAAATGAATGACTCATCAACAGAGTTAAAACAGAAAATTGAAGAAATAAAAGACATTTATCCAAACATTGTTAATCTTGATATCAATCCGCAAATTTCAAATAATGTTACTCTTCCGACTATGCACGGCTGTCCGCCGGAAGAGATTGAACAAATTGGCAATTATCTGATTACAGAAAAAAAATTACATACAGCTATCAAATTAAATCCTACTTTATTAGGAAAAGAAGAACTCCAAAAAATTTTACTCAATTCCGGTTTTGAAACAATAGTCCCTGATATTGTTTTTGAGCATGATTTAAAATATAAAGACGCTGTAGGAATCATCAAACGACTTAAACAAAAAGCCGAAGAAAACAATCTTTATTTCAGTTTAAAACTTACAAACACTCTTGAGAGCCTGAATTATAAAGACATTTTCCCTTCCGGTGAAAAAATGATGTATGCCAGTGGCAGAATACTTCATCCAATTTCAATTAATCTCGCAAAAAAGCTACAAAATGAATTTTCAGGGAAACTAAATATTTCATTTTCCGGTGGTGCCGATGCTTTTAATATTTCAAATATTATTTCATCAGGATTATTTCCAGTTACGGTTTGCACTGATATTTTGAAACCCGGCGGTTATGGAAAACTTAATCAATATATTGAAAAACTCCGTTCAGAATTTTCTATAAATAATAATCTTTATGGAAATAATAATCTAAAGAATTTAAATCAATATGCAAACAATGTGTTGGCAGACAAGAGGTATAAAAAAATATTGCTCAGGGATAAAAGTATTAAAACAAACAAGCAACTAAATTCTTTCGATTGTATTTCAGCACCATGTGTTGACACCTGCCCTACAAATCAAAATATTCCGGATTATATGTACCACACAGCAAACGGAGATTTCGAAAAAGCTTTTGATATTATCATGCAAACTAATCCTTTCCCAAATACAACCGGAATGGTTTGCGATCATCTTTGTCAGACAAAATGTACACGAATAAATTATGACAACCCGCTTCAGATAAGAGAAATAAAAAGATTTATTGCTGAAAATGCAACTAATTCGAAAACAGCTCAGACCAACAATATTAAATCTGAAAAAGCATTTAAAGTTGGAATAATCGGAGCAGGACCATCAGGATTATCTTGTGCATGGTTTTTGAAAGCAGCAAGATTTGAAGTTGATGTTTATGAAGCAAAACAAAAGCCCGGAGGCATGATTTCAGGAGCAATTCCTTCTTTCAGAATAACAGACGAAGCAATTGATATTGACATTGAGAGGATTGAAAAAGCAGGAGTAAAAATTCATTTCGGAGTAAAAATCAATAAAGAAAATTTTGACCGGTTAAGAAAAAAATGCGACTTTTTATATATTGCAGCCGGAGCTCAAAAAGTTAAAGAAGTATTTATTGAAGGACAAAATGCTGAAGGAGTTTTGAATCCTCTGGAGTTTTTATTTCAGGTAAAAAAACAAAAATCAATAAAAATCGGACAAAATATTTTAATACTCGGAGGTGGAAACACAGCGATAGACACAGCTCGTACAGCAAAACGCTTAGTTAGTAAAAACGGTAATGTTCAAATAATTTACCGCCGAACATTAAAACAAATGCCCGCCGATTACAATGAAATAATTTCAGTTTTAGATGAAGGAGTAAAAATTATGGAATTGGTTTCTCCGGTAAAAATCAACTCAAAGAATGGTAAAATAATTTCTCTTACTTGTGTAAAAATGAAACTTGGTGATAAAGATGAAAGTGGAAGGGCAACGCCTGTAATTATACCAAATTCAGAATTTGAAATTGAAGCTGATACAATAATTCCGGCTTTTGGACAGGATATTGATATTGATTTCATCGACCACGAACTTCTCACACCAAAAGCTGAAAGCTACGAAACTCAAATATCAAATATATTTATAGGTGGTGATGCTTTGCGAGGTGGATCAACTGTAATTAATGCTGTTGCAGATGGAAGAAAAACAGCAAATGAAATTATTGAGAAAACTGAAATTGATATTCAATATAATAAAATCATCAATAAAAAAGACATCTCTATAAAAGAGCTTATGCTAAAGAAAAGTAAAATTATAATATCTGAATCTTCACATAATTCTCCTGAAATTGATTCCATTAGTTTTATTAATACCTCAAAATCATTAACAAAAGAACAGGCAGTAAAAGAAGCATCAAGATGTTTACTTTGTGATGAAGTTTGTAATATTTGCACAACGGTTTGCCCGAATCTTGCACTTTTTGCTTTTGAGACTGAAACTGTAAAATATCATCTTCAAAAAATAAAAGCTAATAATAAAAACATCGAAATTGTAGAAGATGAGTTATTTGAAGTAAATCAGAAACATCAAATTCTTCACCTTGCCGACTGGTGTAATGAGTGTGGAAATTGCACAACTTTTTGCCCGACATCAGGTTCACCTTATAAAGAAAAACCTCATTTGTACTTTAACTACAGTTCCTTTGAACCGGCTGATGAAGGATATTATTTTGATAATTCAGAAAAAGAAATAATTCTATTAAACAAAACAAAAGAGCAAATATCAAGTTTGACAAAAGGCGATAATTATTATATTTATCAAATTGATAAATATAAGATAAAATTAGATTTAAAAACTCTAAGAATTATCAATCATAATATTGAAGAAAAAGATAACTTTGAAATCAAATTAACAAAAGCTGCTGAGATGAGTGTAATAATGCAGGGAACATCGCAACTTATAATAAATGAAAGTTCTACTATGAATTAATGATTGGATGATTGGATGATTGAATGATTGAATGATTGAATGATAAAATGCGTAAATGATAAAATAAAATTATATGAAAAACAAAGAAAAAGTATTAGAAAACACGATTAAGAGATGTAGAGAACGACATATTATTCTTCCCACATATAAACAAATGAGAAATCCTGAATTGATTCCGGAAAAGATCAATGAAAAACTAAAAAACATAGGTTTATGGGATCTGAATTCACTCAATTTATTTAGAATTACGTGGAAAAATGAGCCACAAAAATTCGGTGGTGGCTTTGGAGATGTTAACTTTTTGGAATTGCCACCGGAATTAACCGGAGTAAAAGCCAGAATAATAATGCTTGTTGGAAAGTTTTTTCCCACCGGAGCACACAAAGTAGGTGCTACTTTTGGACCACTTGTTGAAAAATTAATTTCCGGCAGCTTTGACCCGACACAACAAAAAGCTTTATGGCCATCAACCGGAAATTATTGTCGCGGTGGTGCTTATGATTCATACCTTCTTGGCTGCGATTCAATAGCAGTTTTGCCCGAAGGAATGTCGAAAGAAAGATTTGACTGGTTGCATAAAGTAGGAGCAGAAGTTTTTGCCACCCCGGGAACCGAAAGTAATGTAAAAGAAATTTACGATAAAGTTAAAGAACTCCTTGCTCAGCGGGGAGATGAAATTGTAAATCTTAATCAATTTGATGAAATCGGAAATACTCTTTGGCATTACGCTGTAACCGGACCTGCTATAGAAGAAGTTTTTAATTCTGTAAAGAATAAAGACAATAGATTTTCGGCATTATTTTTAACTCAAGGTTCAGCAGGAACGCTTGGTAGTGCAGATTATTTAAGAAAATTGCATCCTGAATTCAAAGTCTGTGCAGGCGAAGCTCTTCAATGCCCTACCCTACTACAAAACGGTTTTGGCGAACATCGCATCGAAGGTATCGGCGATAAACACGTTCCTTGGATTCATAATATTAAAAATATGGATATGGTTGCCGGAATTGACGACAATCCGAATATGCGAATTATGCGATTATTTAATGAAGAAGCAGGGAAAGAATTTCTCAAAAAGGAAATCAAAATTAATCCTGAATTAGTTGATAAACTTGATCTTCTTGGTATTTCTTCGATTGCAAATCTTATGGGCTCAATTAAAATGGCTAAATATTATGAAATGGATGAAAATGATGTTATTTTTACTGTAGCTACAGATTCTATGGAATTGTATCAATCAAGATTGGCAGAAGAAAAAGAAAAGCATGGAAATTTTGATAACAGATCAGCAGCCGTTAGCTTTGATGCCGACCTGATGAAAATCAATATCGACAACATTATCGAAATGAATTATTATGAAAAGAAACGCATGCATAATCTTAAATACTTTACATGGATCGAGCAACAAGGCAAAACAGTTGAAGAATTAAATGCTCAGTGGTATGATAATAATTATTGGAAATCGCATTATGCAAAAGTTGATGAATGGGATGAAAAAATAAATGAGTTTAATGAAAGAACGGGCTTGTTGAAGGAATATAAATAAAGTTAGTAATTAAGATCAAAACATTAGAAACAAATTGAATATCGAATAATGATTTGAGATTTAATAAATAATGAGAAAACCTGAACATCATTTTCAATGTATCAACTGCGGAAATCATTTCAACAAAGATGAGGTAAAATATTTATGCCCTGATTGTAGTGAAAATAATTCATCTGCTTCTCCTCCAAAAGGAGTTTTAAAAACCATTTATGATTATGAAAATCTTAAAAAAGAAATTTCAGGATTTGTTCAATTAAAACAAAATAATTTTATTGATATTTTACCAATAAAAAATAGTAAAAACCTCCCAAATTTGCGTATTGGCAACACTCCTTTGTATTCAATAAAAAACATAGATGATTCAAAATTACCTTTTAATCTTTTCCTGAAAGATGATTCTCAAAATCCTACTTTCTCATTCAAAGACAGGGCTTCTGCGATTGTTTCGGCTTATGCAAAAGAAAATGGATTTAAAACAATTGTTACCGCTTCAACCGGAAATGCCGGATCTTCATTGGCAGGTATTTGTGCATCGCAAGGACAAAAAGCTGTTATTATTGTTCCTGAGAAAGCACCTGCCGCTAAGCTCACTCAAATAATTATGTATGGTGCCAAAATTATTCCCGTTAAGGGAAATTATGACGATGCTTTTGATTTGAGTATTGAGGCAACAAAAGAGTTTGGATGGTACAATCGCAACACAGCTTTCAACCCTTTCACTATAGAAGGGAAAAAAACCGTTTCCTTCGAACTATATGAGCAATTGAATTTTACTGTTCCCGATAATATTTTTGTCCCTGTGGGTGATGGCGTGATAATTTCCGGTATTTATAAAGGTTTTGAAGATCTGTTAAAACTCAATATCATCAAAAAAATGCCATGCATTATTGCTGTTCAATCCAATGAAAGCGATAATTTGATTAGAAACATCAACAAACAAAAATTCATCAGCAAAAGCAGTTCAACTATTGCCGATTCGATTTCTGTTGATATTCCAAGGAATTTTTATATGACTCAACATTTTATTAAAACTTATGATGGGAAATGTTTATCTGTTTCGGATGATGAGATAATAAAAGCCTCTTCAATATTATCTAAAAACACAGGTCTTTTTGCCGAACCTGCTGCTGCCGCTGCTTTTGCAGGATTATTATCATATTCAAAAAATCATCAAATATCTGAAAGTTCAAATAATGTTGTATTGCTTACCGGAAGCGGTCTTAAAGATTTGAATTCTGTTAAAAAAATAATTAATATTCCTGATGCGATTGCACCATCAATCAAGGAATTGAAAAAACTTTTCTAATGATAACATTTATCTTAAACGGAATAAAAAAATCCTACTCAGGCAATCCTGATAAAACACTTCTGGATTATCTGAGAAACGATCAGAAAATCACTTCTGTAAAAGACGGATGTTCCGGTGAGGGAGTTTGCGGTGCTTGTACGGTTGAGATAAATGGAAAAGCAAAATTATCCTGTGTTACAAAAATGAGAAAACTTGAAGGTGCGGAAATTCTTACCCCCGAAGGTTTTCCTGAATATGTGAAAGACACCATAGCAAAAGCCTTTGTTAACAAGGGAGCTGTGCAGTGTGGTTTTTGCACACCGGGATTTATCAGCCGCACAAAAGTACTTTTACAAAACAATCCAAATCCATCAATTGAAGAAATTCAAAAAGCTATTAAACCACATCTTTGTCGATGTACCGGATATAAAAAAATTGAAGACGCAATAGAATTTGCAGCTGAAGCATTGCATAAAAATAAAAAACTCGAAATCACCAAAACATCAGGAAAGGTTGGTGTTTCACATCCAAAATATCAGGCTTATCAAACTGCAATTGGCAAACGCAATTTTGTTGATGATATCAGCTTTGACGGAATGTTGCATTCAGCCTTAAAATTTAGCAATTATCCAAAAGCAAAAGTCCTGAAGATAAATACAGAAAAAGCAAAAAAACTTTCCGGCGTACATAAAGTATTTACAGCAAAAGATATTCCAGGAGAAAAGAAAGTGGGTTTAATTTTGCAAGATTGGTCGGTGATGATAGCTGAGGGAAATATCACTCATTATATTGGCGATGTGATTGCCGGAGTTGTAGCCGACACAATTGAAATTGCCCGTAAAGCCGTTGAATTAATTGAAGTTGTATATGAAGTTTTAAAGCCGGAAACCGATGTTTTCAAGGCTATTGACGGAGAACGAGTTCATCCCGAAAGACCAAATAATTTTAATACCAGCCAGTTTACTATTGGTGATGTTGATGAAATTTTTGCAAAATCTAAATATATCTCATCCGGAAAATTCGAGACACAGCGAGTAGAGCATGGATTTCTGGAAAAAGAATCTGCCATTGCACGCCCTGATGGAAAAGGAGGAATAGAGCTTTTTAGTCAAAGTCAGGGAGTTTATGAAGACCGCCGGCAGGTGGCAATGATACTCGGTTTGCCCGAAGAAAAAGTGAGAGTAACACTGGTACCAAATGGCGGAGGATTTGGTGGAAAAGAGGATTTAAGTATTCAGGGTCATGTTTCTTTGTTTGCTTTTTTACTAAACAAACCGGTTAAATTAACGCTTTCGCGAAGCGAATCTATCAAGCTTCATCCCAAACGACATCCTGTTTTTATGGATATGAAAGTTGCTGCTGATGAAAACGGAAAACTGACTGCATTGAAATTACGTGCAGTTGGCGATACAGGAGCTTATGCTTCTGTCGGCGATAAAGTTCTTGAGCGTGTTGCAGGACATGCTGCCGGAGGATATTTTATTCCGGCTATTGATATTGAAGCAAAAACTGTTTATACAAATAATATTCCTTGCGGTGCTATGCGTGGGTTTGGAGCCAATCAGGTTACTTATGCGCTGGAAGTTTGCCTTGATGATATTTGCAAGAAAGCCGGATTCGACCGTTGGCAATTTCGTTATGATAATGCACTTGTGGATGGATTGCGGACTTCAACCGGACAAAAAGTTAATGGTGTTGGAATACGAGCTTGTCTCGAAGCTGTTAAAGAAGATTTCAATAATGCAAAGTATGCAGGAATAGCTTGTGGTATCAAAAATTCAGGTGTTGGAAACGGGATGATTGATGAGTCAAAAGTGAAAATTAAAATTGTTTCTGAAAATAAAATAGTTCTTTCACACGGCTGGACTGAAATGGGACAAGGTGTTCATAATATGGCTCTGCAAGTTCTTTGTCAGGAAACCGGAATCAATCCTGAAATTATTGAAGTTATTGTTGATACCGAAGACCAGATAAAAACAGGAATGACCACTTCATCGCGGGCGACAGCTTTGGTGGGTCTTGCAATAATTAATGCTGCAAAATCTTTAAAAGAAGATTTAAAAACTAAATTTTTGAATCAGTTAAGCGGAAAAACTTATCAGGGTGAGTTTGTTTGCGACTGGACAAGCAAACCAGGAGCTGATGTCAAAGACCCTGTAATTCATTATTCTTATGGTTATGCCGCACAAGTTTGTATTTTAGATGATAATGGAAATATTGAAAAAATTATTGCAGCTCATGATGCCGGAAAAATTATGAATCCTATGCTTTTTGAAGGACAAATTCAGGGAGCTGTTCACATGGGATTAGGCTACGCCCTGACTGAAGACCTGCCAATGAAAGACGGATATTTGCTAAGTGATAAATATCGTGATTTGGGAATTTTACGAGCATACCAAACTCCGGAAATAATTGTAAAAGGCGTGGAAGTAAAAGACCCTGTTGGTCCTTATGGAGCAAAAGGTATTGGCGAAATCGGACTGGTTCCCACAGCAGGAGCTATTGCAAACGCCCTATGTAAATTCGATGGAAAACAGAGACTTAAACTTCCGATGAAGAGGAAGAAAAAAAGAAAATAATTATGTCAATACTCTTAAAAAACGCAACATACATAAATTGGGAAAATCTCCAATTCTCAAAAACCAATATTCTTGTTGAAGAAGGAGAAAATGGGAGTGTGAAATTTCTTGATAGTCTTGAAGGTATAAATCCCAATAGTAAAATAATTGACTGCACAGGAAAATTTGTAACAAAATCCTTTGCTGTCGGGCATCATCATGTTTACTCAGCACTTTCGAGAGGAATGCCGACTCCAAAGAAAAGCCCAAACAATTTTTATGAAATATTAAAAAATATCTGGTGGACACTTGACAAAACTCTGGATAAAGACATGATAGAAGCAAGCGCATTAGCTACCGCAATAGCTTGTGCAAAAGCCGGATCTACCTTTGTAATTGATCATCACGCATCACCAAATTTTATTACCGGCTCTCTTGATATAATTGCCAAAGCTTTTGAAAAAGTCGGGATAAATCATTTGCTGTGTTATGAAATTACAGACAGAGATGGAATTGAAAAGGCAGAATTGGGTCTTTCCGAAACAGAAAATTATTTAAAGCAAAATCAGGGTCTTATTGGCTTACATGCTTCTTTTACGGTTGGTGAAAATACTTTAAGAAAAGCATCCGACCTTATGAATAAATACAATTCCGGAATTCACATTCATGTTGCGGAAGACAATTATGACCAAGAACATTGTATAAAAAATTACAACAAACGGGTTGTTGAAAGATTAAACGATTATGGTATTCTTAATTCATCAAAAACAATTCTTGGACACTGTTTGAAAATCAATAAAAATGAACGGAATTTGATTAAAAACTCAAAAGCATTTATTGTTCAAAATACAGAAAGCAATCTTAATAATAATGTCGGTTATTTTAATTCGGAAGGATTAGGAAAAAATATTATGCTCGGAACTGACGGTATGCACAGCGACATGATACGAAGTGCTCAAGCTGCATATTTCGTAGGACAGGGATTTGATAAAATTGATTTCCAGTCTTCTTATGAGAGATTCAGAAATGTTCATAATTATCTAAAAACAAATAACTTTAAGGGTGATGGCAAAAACAATCTTGTCGTTTTTGATTATGATAGTCCAACTGAAATGAATGAAAATAATTTTCTTGGTCATTTTATTTTCGGATTAAATTCAAAATATATTCAACATGTTATTTCAAATGGAAAATTAATTGTGAAAGACGGAAAAATTAAAACTGTTAATGAAAAAGAAATTTTAGATTTTTCAAAAGAAATAGCAAATAGGCTTTGGGATAGAATGCAATCGAATAAACCTTAAATCCGCAGGCGGATTCATTTTGACACTAATTTCACTAATTTGCACTAATAAAAATCCTTGCGGATTTATGTATAAATAATATTTCAATTAATCAGAGATATTTCACATGAACATTTTAATCAAAAACGGTACAATTATAACATCAGAAAAAACATTTAAATCTGATATCCTTATCGGGAATGGGAAAATACTCAAGATCAGTAATCATCTCAAATCAAACAATACAATTGATAAAGAAATTAATGCTGAAGGAAATTATATTTTTCCCGGTGGTATTGATCCTCACGTTCATATGCATTTACCAACTCCTGCGGGATTTTCTTCAGATGATTTTTTGTCGGGTAGCAAAGCTGCTCTATTTGGTGGAACAACAACAATGATTGACTTTGTTACTCCCCGAAAAGATCAATCCCTGATTGATGCCTTAAATGAAAGAAAAAAGGAAGCATTGAATTCAATTATTGATTATTCTTTTCATGTAAGTCCCGTGGAATGGACAAAAACAAGCGAGCAAGAAATCAAATCCATAATTCAGGATGAAGGTATAAATTCTTTTAAAATATACATGGCTTATAAAAATACTATTGGTCTTGATGATGAAGATATTTTGAAAGTTATGAAAGTTGTTGGGAAAGCAGGAGGAATAGTTACTTCACATTGTGAATTGGGTGATGATATTGAAAAACTTAGGAACTCCTTTGCGGAAAATGGAAATCTTAGTCCTGAATTTCATCCAAAATCACGTTCTCCTGAAATGGAATTTAAAGCTGTAAAAAAAGCAATTGAGCTTGCAAAAATTGCTGACTGTCCGCTTTACATTGTTCATGTTTCTGCAAAAGAATCATTAAAGTATATCAAAAAAGCACAACAAGAAGGACAAAAAGTTTTCGCCGAAACTTGTCCTCATTATTTATTATTAAATGATTTGAAATACAAAGGTGGGTTTCATAAAACTGCTCCTTTTGTTCTTAGTCCACCTTTGCGAAAGCAAGAAGACAATGAAGCACTTTGGGAGGCGATAATTGATGGAACAATTCAAACTATCGGAACTGATCATTGTCCATTTATGCTTAAACAAAAAGAGTTTGGAATTAATGATTTTCGAAAAATTCCAAATGGTGCTGGAGGTATTGAACACAGGCTTGCACTAATTTACACTTTTGGTGTTCTTGAAAACAAAATCATATTAAATCGTTTTGTTGACATAATTTCTACACAAGCAGCAAAAATATTTGGACTTTATCCTGCTAAAGGTGAAATCGCTGAAAACTCAGATGCAGATTTGATAATTTGGGATACTGAAAAAGAAAATATTATTTCAGCAAAAACTCATCATCAAAATTGTGATACTAATATTTTTGAAAATATTAAAACAAAAGGTGCTGTAAAACATCTCATTAAAAATGGTGAAATTGTAATTCTGGATGGTGAATTATTGTCTGAAAAAATTAAAGGGAATTTTCTGAAAAGAAGCTAAATGAACAAGATCCCATTTCAAACCCCTGCCCTTTTCAAATTCCTATCTAAAATATTTCTTAAAATCTTAGAAGGATATTTGAATTTATTTGTAAACATCATAGCAGCAATTATGTATGGTTTGAATCCGGCTTCGTGATAAGTTTTAATTCTGTATTTTTCAAAAACATCAGCATTTACCTCGCCTTCTTTGCACGAAACACCCGAAATATCAGCAGGAAGACAGTGCATATAAAGAGCATTTTTGTTTTTTGTAAGATTCATTTTTTCTTCATCATACTCCCAATCTTTGTGTTTTGCATTTTCGGCAAGGCATGATTTTTCAAGATTATCAAGACCGGTTTTATCATTTGCTTTTAATAAATCCGTTCGTTTTTGCATAATATGAAATGGTGCCCAACTTTTGGGATAAACAATGTCTGCATCCTTGACTGCCTCCTTCATTGAATGACTGATATTAAATGAGCCTCTACTATTTTTTGCGTTGTTACGGGCAATATCAACAATTTCAGGAATAAGGTCATATCCTTTTGGGTAAGCTAATTCGATGTTTATTCCAAAACGTGACATCAGAGCAATAATTCCCTGAGGAACAGACAATGGTTTTCCATAACTTGGCGAGTATGCCCAGCTTATAACGATCTTTTTATCTTTCAGATTTTCGAGTGAGCCAAAATATTTTTTCAAATGTAAAAGATCAGCCATTGATTGGGTGGGATGATCCATGTCACATTGAAGATTTACAATTCCCGGGCGGGATGGCAATACATTATTTTCATAACCCTCGTCAAGAGCATCAGCCACTTCACGCATATATTTATTTCCTTCGCCAAGAAACATATCATCACGAATTCCAATAAAATCAGTTAAAAATGAAATCATATTTGCAGTCTCTCTGACTGTTTCGCCATGAGCAATCTGAGATTTTTCCTCATCCATATCCTGAACTTCCAAACCTAATAAATTGCTTGCCGAAGCATAAGAAAATCTTGTCCTTGTTGATTTATCTCTAAAGATAGAAACTGCCAACCCGGAATCAAAAACTTTTGAAGATATGTTTTGCTCTCTCAGTTGTTTCAGAATATCAGCCACTTCCAGAATCATCAGTAAATCGCTTTCACTTTTTTCCCAGCTTAAGAGAAAATCTTTTTTATACAGATTTGACTTTATCTGTTGTAACTTTTCAATTTTATTTTTGAGATCCATAATTTTTCGATTTAAAATTCATCCATTTCATACGCAAAAGCAGCATAAAAAGCAGATGCAACAACCAAATCATCAATAAGAACTTTTTCGTTTGGTGCATGTGCCAGCACTTCATTTCCCGGACCAAAACCAATTGTTGGAATACCATAAATTCCATTAATTGTTACTCCGTTTGTCGAGAAAGTCCATTTATCAATTTTTGCATTTCTTTGATAAAGATTTTGATATGCCTTAACTCCGGTTTGAACAATTTTATGATCTTCGGGAATTTTCCATGTAGGATAATATTTTTCCATTCCGTACTCCAGCCCTGTGTATGCTTTTTCCGAATAGTTAAGAACTTTAACTTCGGCTTTAATATCCTTAATCAATTCCTCAATTTCCTTAACAGCAGATTCTTTCGTTTCTCCCCACGTCAATCTACGATCAAGATGAATTCTGGCAAAATCCGAGACAGCACATAAAGAAGGACTTCCTGAAATAATTTCGGAAATAGTAATACTTCCCTTTCCAAGGAATTCATTATATTGAAGATGTTCATTTAATTTTTCGATTTCAAGAGCCACACGAGAAGCCATATAAATAGCATTTTCGCCTCGCTCGGGTGCAGAGCCATGTGAAGAAACTCCATAAAAACTTACCTGCATTTCCATTCTACCACGATGTCCGCGATAAATATTCAAATTTGTTGGTTCTGTACTAATTACAAAATCAGGCTTAATTCCATCTTCTTCAATAATATATTTCCAGCATAGCCCGTCACAATCTTCTTCCATCACGCTACCTACAAAATATATTGTCATATCTTTATCAAATCCGAGTTCTTTCAAAATTTTACCCGATGTTACAAATGATGCAGGTCCGCCTTTCTGATCAACAGAGCCTCTTCCATGAACAAATCCATTTTTAATTTCACCTCCCAAGGGATTAAAATCCCAATTCTTAATATTTCCAATATCAACAGTATCCATGTGACCGTCAATTGCAAGGTTTTTTTTACCATTTCCTATTCTGCCAATCACATTTCCAAGCCCGTCAATCTTAACTTCATCAAATCCAGCATCTTCCATCTGTTGCTTCAATTCCATTTGGACAAGTTTTTCATCCTTACTTAAAGATTTTATTTTAATGAGTTTTGACAGATTTTCAGCCGTATAATCTCTATACTTCTCCGATAACTCATTTATCTTACTAATAACACTTTTCATATCATAGATTTTATCTGCAAACCAATAAAAATCATTTTTATTATTATCTATACAAACTTACGAAAAACAATTATGTAAGTTCCCTTTGATGATTTTAAATTTGAATAATTTTTCACAAACTATAAATTTCATTTTTTAGAGGAAAAATATTAAGTTTACAATTTTAAAACGAAAAGCTATTTTAAAACTCAAACATCTGACAAAGAAACCATAAAAATCCGGATGGATTAAAATAAATTAAAACATGATATTTTGACATTTATTAAAGACACCTATAAAACAATTGATAAAGCATCAACAGGATATTACAAAGACAAGGGTAGTAAATTTATTGCTGAAGCTATTTCGGTTGATTCAGAAGAAAAAGTAAAAGAAATTTTGGAAAAAATAAAAAGCAAATATCATGATGCCCGCCATCACTGCTATGCCTATCGTTTAGGTTTTGATAAATCAATTTTTAGAATTAACGATGATGGAGAACCATCGGGAACTGCAGGAAAACCTATTTTTGGTCAGATTAGATCCAAAGACCTGACAAACATATTAATAGTGGTTATCAGATATTTTGGCGGAACTAAACTTGGCGTAAGAGGATTGATAAATGCATACAAAGCTGCGGCACAAGATTCCTTAGAAAACACAAATATTATTACAAAAACTGTAAATGACCTATACAGATTAGATTTTGAATATACTGCGATGAATGATGTAATGAGAATTCTTAAAGAAGAAACCCTACAGCAATCAAATCAAAAATTTGAAATTTCGTGTTCATTAGAATTTCTCGTACGAAAAAAAGAATCAAAAAGAATATTTGAATATTTTGACAAAATAAAAAATTTAGAAATAACTTATTTAAGGACAGAATAATTTGTTATAAAATCGTTTTTCTTTGTACAACAAAAAAAGTTGAAAAACAATAGCAAAAATATTTTTTTTTAAACTTTTTTTGTTGCACATTTGTTCATATCAAAGTCACTATAGTTAAAACCAAACAAGTGCATTGATTTTCAGGACTTATAAAAAACCGAATTAATCAAAACGATCAAAATAATAATACGTTATTAGTCAATAATTAAAAAAAATATTTAATAAATGGGGAAAAATTACACTGACGTATGGGAAAGTTGTCTAAAAATAATTAAAGACAATATACATTACCAGAGTTATCAAACATGGTTTGAACCAATAACTCCTATTAAACTAAAAAACAACATTTTAACCATACAGGTTCCTAGTCAGTTTTTTTATGAATGGCTTGAAGAACATTATATTAATCTTTTAAAAAAAACAATTAAAAAGGAATTAGGCAATGAAGGTAGTCTTGAATATAGTATAATAATGGATAACTCATTTAATAATTCAAAACCTTATACCATTAATATCCCAACCAGCGAAAAAAGAGCAACAAAAAACCCTCCCGTTTCTATGCCTATCGACCTTAATAAAGGTGGAAAATCAAAAGATATTCCAAATCCATTTATTATACCGGGTTTAAAAAAGATCAAAGTTCAATCACAGCTTATTGAAAATTATTCATTTGATAATTTTGTTGAGGGTGATTGTAATCGTCTTGCTCGTTCAGCAGGTTATGCCGTAGCTGAAAATCCGGGAAAAACATCATTCAATCCCTTATTAATATATAGTGATGTTGGTTTGGGAAAAACTCATCTGGTTCATGCAATTGGACTTCAGGTTAAAAATAATTTTCCCAATAAAACTGTTCTTTACGTAACTACTGAACAATTTATAGGACAATATATCGATTCCGTTAGAAATAATAATCAAAATGATTTTATTCATTTTTATCAAATGATTGATGTTTTGATAATTGATGACATTCAATTTATAGCGGGAAAGGAAAAAACACAAGATGTATTTTTCCATATTTTTAATCAATTACATCAAAACGAAAAACAAATAATTCTCACAGCAGATAAACCTCCTGTTGAAATGAAA
This sequence comes from Bacteroidales bacterium, assembly GCA_030630005.1. Lineage (GTDB taxonomy): Bacteria > Bacteroidota > Bacteroidia > Bacteroidales > JAIORY01 > JAIORY01. The sequence continues at coordinate 29,758 of DAOVNY010000002.1, forward strand.
GGCATGGAACCACGCCTTCTTTCAAGGTTTAAATGGGGATTAGCTGCCGACCTCCAAGTTCCTGACCTTGAAACACGTATTGCTATCTTGCAAAAAAGATTATATTATGACGGCATAAAAATGCCTTATGATGTTATTGAATATCTTGCTTATAGCATAACAACTAATATTAGAGAACTCGAAGGAGCTCTTATCTCTATCCTGGCTCAATCATCACTTAACAAAAAAGCAATAACTATCGAACTTGCCAAGAAAATGATTGACAAGTTTGTTAAAAACACATCTCGCGAAATATCAATAGATTATATTCAAAAAGTTGTTTGTGACTATTTTGATATTACCATGGATATGATAAATTCAAAAACCAGAAAGCGGGAAATCGTTCAAGCGAGGCAATTAGCCATGTTTTTTTCTAAAAAACATACCAAGTCTTCTTTGGCAACAATTGGATTGCATTGTGGCAACAAAGACCATGCAACAGTATTACATGCATGCAGAACTGTAAATAATTTAGTTGATACCGACAAGCAATTTAAAACCTATGTTGAAGAGCTTGAAAAGAAAATTAAATTGTAATATTTTCGGTTTTTATTTGTTATATTACTAAAATTTTTGTACCTTTAGATTTTAAAAAACTAAAAAGAATAGGTTTATTCAAAGAATAAACTATATATATAACTAAATAGGCAATATGAAAAATATATTATTTGTAAGTTTAGGAAATGTTTGTCGTTCTCCTTTAGCAGAAGGTATTCTTAAAAACAAAATTGAAAAATCAAACAAGAAAGCTATTATAGATTCGGCAGGATTTGAATCATTTAACATTAATGAGCCACCACAAAAAAAAGCTATTAAATTCGCCAAAAAGAAAGGAATTGATATTTCTGAAATACGATGTCGTCTGTTTACTGTTGAAGATTTTGATATTTTCGATGAAGTTTATGTAATGGATTCCGGAAGTTATCGTGAATGTCAATATTTTTCGCGTAATGAAAAAGACATGGAAAAAGTAAAGTTTTTGATGAATGTAACTTCCAAACCAAATAAAACAGTACACAATCCAAACTATTTTAGTGAAGGCGGTTTAGAAAAAACATATAAAATGCTTAACGAAGCATGTGATAAAATTGTTGATTCCATTTAATAAACAGTACACTTCCAAGAACGAGAAAATACAATAATTGAACCTTCATCTGCAGTTCCTGTTGCTGCTTTGCCAGAGAAAAAAAATCAAAGTCATGAAGAAAAAATGCGGAAACCTTTACCTTATACCTTCGAGTCTTGGAAACCAAGATACAAGAAAGATACTTCCCGGATACAATATTTCGATAATGAATCAGCTTGATGAATTTATTGTTGAAAGTGCAAGAACAGCCCGAAGGTTTTTAAAATCTGCCGGCTATACACAATCACTCGACAAACTAAAATTTCACATACTTGACAAGCATACAAACATTGCTGAATATTCTTCATTTTTAAATTCGGTATTAGACGGGAAAAATATAGGTCTTTTGTCGGAAGCCGGAACACCCTGTATTGCAGATCCCGGAGCAGCCATCGTTAAAATCGCACATCAAAAAAACATTAAAGTAATTCCACTTATAGGTCCTTCATCAATTATATTATCATTAATGGCGTCAGGATTTAACGGTCAAAACTTTGCTTTCCATGGTTATCTTCCAATCGAAAATAATGCAAGCGCAAAGACAATAAAAGAGATTGAAAAAACAGTATTCAGAGAAGATCAAACTCAAATATTTATAGAAACTCCATATAGAAATATGAAGCTTCTAAATTCTCTTATCGAAAATTGCTCGAAGAAAACAATATTATGTATTGCTTGTGATATTACACTTGACAGTGAATTTATTAAGTCAAAATCAATTTATGAATGGGGGAAAAATATACCTGAAGTAAATAAAAGACCTACGGTTTTTTTACTTTATAAATAAAAACTTCTTATTTATTATTATTTTACTATTTTTACAACTTCTAATTTTCAACTATTTAATGAAAAAAAAAATTAAAGTTAAGGAATTTGAAACTTTTGAAGATTTTAGAATCTCAAAAAGCAAGAGAATTTTTGATATAATTTTTGCATTAATAGCATTAATAATTTTATCTCCCTTTTTATTAATAACTGCCTTTTTAATAAAAATTGAATCGAAAGGACCTGTTATTTACAAATCGTACAGAGCAGGCACAGGTTATGATATATTTCGTTTTTACAAATTCAGGTCTATGTACCTTGAATCTGAAAATAAACAAGCAGAACTTTCTGAACTTAATCAGTATTTGATAAACAAACATAACAAAAGTGAAATAAAACTTGAAACAGATGTATGCCCCGAATGTGAACGACTGGGATATCCCTGTTCACCAATTCTTTTCATTGACGGAAATCAAATTTGTGAAAATTTTTATCTTCAAAAAAAGAGATTACATTCTACAAAAACAACGTTTTTTAAAATTAAAAATGATCCACGTGTAACAAAGATTGGTAAATTTATCAGATTAACTAATATTGACGAATTACCTCAATTTATAAATGTTTTAAAAGGAGATATGTCTGTTGTTGGCAATCGCCCTTTGCCACTTTATGAGGCTGAAATGTTAACTTCCGACCAGTGGGCATTACGATTTCTTGCACCTGCAGGAATTACCGGTTTATGGCAAGTTAATTTAGGAGGGAAAAAAATTCTTTCGGAAGAAGATCGGAAAACTCTTGATAATAAATATACCCTTGATAAATCATTTTGGAAAGACATTCTGATCATTATCAGAACTATCCCTGTTATGTTCCGTAAAGATAATATTTAACATCCGGATATTCCCATCACTCCATTACAGAGAGTATCTGTCCGTCTATTTTAAAAATTTATCCTCATAGGAATCTGATTAATAACTTTATTTATCTTCAAGTGCTTTTAACCGCTGTAGCAATGTTGGATGCGAGTAATAAAAAAACACATAAAGAGGATGCGGACGTAAGTTGCTCAAATTATCAACAGATAATTTTTTTAAGGCTTTTTTTAAAGCATTAGCACTATACTTTTCTCCGGCAAATCTATCAGCCTGATACTCATTTTTTCTTGACACAAAATTCATTATCAAGCCAATAACCAACGAAAGAGGACTATATAAAAGTCCGAAGGCAAGAATACCAATATGAAAACTACCTTCAGTAGCTCCCAAAGCTTGAGACAAAACAGGATTTCCAATAAATAGCGACAAAACAAACAGCATTACTCCTGTTTGAGCAATAGAAATTATCATTCCGAATAAGGTATGTTTCTTTTTATAATGACCGATCTCATGAGCCAGAACAGCAACAAGTTCTTCGGTGGTATGATTTTCAATTAGAGTGTCATACAAAACAATTCTTTTTTTCGGACCTAATCCGCTGAAATATGCATTAGCTTTTTTGGACCTTTTTGATCCGTCAATTTTATAAATATTATCAAGTTTAAAATTTACCTTTTTCGCGAAGTCTTGAATTGCCGAACGTAACTCACTTTCTTCCAATGGCGTTTGTTTATTAAATAACGGAACTATTAAAGTTGAATAGAACATTGTCATAAATATCATAAAAAAACTAATGGCACCCCAGGCAATAAGCCAAAACCATTCACCTGTTGATGAATATATCCAAACAATTAATGCCAGCAATCCGCCACCAATGATAGCTCCCAGCAATAATCCCTTAATTTTGTCAAGAATAAAAGTTTTAACATTTGTTGTATTAAAACCAAATCTTTCTTCAATAACAAATACCGAATATATCGAAAAAGGAGTTGACAAGATATCCGCTGCCAATCCTAAGATCCCAAAAAATAATAATGCCATAAAAACTGGATTTTGAGTAATGCTTCTAACATATTCATCCAAAAAAGCAAATCCACTTAAAAAAAGTATTAATAAAATAGCCACAAAAGAAATAGAATCAGTAAGTTGCGAAAAACGATGTTTTACTTTTTCATACTTCTGTGAAGTCTTATATTTCTTTTCATCATAAATCTCTTTTAATTCATCCGGCAGTTTACTTGACCATTTTAATGTATTAAGGTAATCAAGTGATCTTTCAAGGAAAAAATCAAAAACAATAATTGCTATGATGATTATAAAAATTGTATTACTCATGTTATAAATTCTTTAATTATATTAAATGTTCAATTGTTATTTTAGCGTAAATGATTAAATTTGCAAATAGAATCATATTAAATATATCCATAAATATCATAAACAACATATCCAATGGTTTCGTGAATGATCTTTTTCCATAAAATAAAATTTACCATCTGTGGAACAAATAAATGCTCGAACTGGTATCGGCGTATTCCGGCGTATTTATTTGTAGAATAAGGTATAACTTCTACACCTTGCCTTCTAAAACAACCCACAGACCGTCTCATGTGAACAGCCGATGTTATCAATAATATTTTATCTTTATCAAGACCATTTTCCTTTAGTATTCTGGTGCAATAAACTGCATTTTGATAAGTATTATCCGATAAAGTATCCAATAAAATATCATTTTCATCAATTCCAATTTGCAAAAGAAAATCTTTTATCAAATCAGCTTCGAGCATATCCCTAAAAATCAGATTACCTGCTCCACCTGATAAAAGCAATTTATCAATTTTTCCTGCTTTATATAATTCTATTGCTTGTAAAACCCTGTCGATATTGTTACGATATGTCCGGCGGTCATTTATATTATCGTAAGTAATTATTCCTCCACCCATCACTATTCCAACTTTATAGCTATCAGCCAGATCTTCCGTTTTTGTAACCGGTATTTCCCAGGCTCTCATCAATTCATCAATAATAAATGAATTTGAAAAAAAATAAAACAACAATAAAGCTGCGATCAAAAGTTTTCGTGATCTTTTTATGTTCTTCCTAAAATAAACCAATGACAAGACCAATAAAACAATGATCAATAAAACCGGAGCCATAAAAATCTCTATTATTTTTGAAATTACAAAAAACAAATTTTTAAAATTAGATTAAATAGTTATTACTATTTTTAATACCCGCCACCTCTTCGTCTAAAAAACCATTCTGCAGTTAAAAATGCAAGAATAATAAAAATTATCCAATATACATCTATCAGTTCAGTAAAGCGTTTTTGTGAATACGTTATTGAGCTAATATCCTCTCTTTCATCAATTATTTTTACAATATCATTGATTTGATGAGGGTAAAACATTTCACCACCTGTGTTTTTGGCTAATTTAAACAACAAATTATGATCGGCAATTAGTCTGAGTGTTTCAATATTCAAGGGTGTAATGATGAACTCGCCATTTTCCTTAAATACTTGTCCGTCAACATTCACTTTTGCAAGATAATCATAAGAATCAGGCTGCAATCTACCTGCATTCAAATTGTATGCTTTTTCACTCCTGCCAAAAACAAAAGGATATTTTTTTCCTTCTTCGTTAAGAATAACCATTTCAACTTCAGGGTCATTTATC
>DAOVNY010000101.1 GCA_030630005.1 Bacteroidales bacterium
ATCGCGAATGAACCTTGGTCAGATTTATGAAACTGTTCTTGGATGGGCAGGTAAGAATCTTGGAATAAAATTCTCAACACCAATTTTTGACGGAGCAAACATTGATCAAATTAATGATTACATGAAACAAGCCGGTCTGCCTGAAAACGGAAAAGTTTTCCTTTATGACGGCGGTACAGGTAAACGTTTTGATCAACCTGCTACAGTTGGATACATTTATATGATGAAACTACATCACATGGTTGATGATAAAATGCACGCAAGATCAATTGGACCTTACTCACTAATCACTCAACAACCTCTCGGTGGTAAAGCACAGTTTGGTGGACAGAGATTTGGAGAGATGGAAGTTTGGGCACTTGAAGCATTCGGTGCAGCCAATGTTCTTCAGGAAGTTCTTACTGTAAAATCCGATGACGTTATCGGACGGGCAAAAACTTATGAAACTATCGTAAAAGGCGAAAATATGCCTGTACCGGGAATACCGGAATCATTTAACGTATTGGTTCATGAGTTAAACGGATTATGTTTGAATATTTCTTTCGATTAATTAATTGTATCCGCTAAATTGAATCACCTTTACGGGAAAAGTAATTTAGCAAGTAATAAGTGTTAATAACCCAATTAATATAAATATATGGCTTTCAGAAAAGATAATACATTAAGTAGTAGATTTTCATCAATTACTATTAGTCTTACCTCACCTGAACAAATTCTTGAACGTTCGCATGGTGAAGTATTAAAACCTGAAACTATAAACTACCGTACATACAAACCTGAGCGAGACGGTTTATTCTGCGAAAGAATATTCGGACCCGTGAAAGATTGGGAATGTCATTGCGGAAAATATAAACGAATCAGATATAAAGGTATCGTTTGTGACCGTTGCGGAGTTGAAGTTACCGAGAAAAAAGTACGTCGGGAAAGAATGGGACACATTCAACTTGTAGTTCCGGTTGCTCATATTTGGTTTTTCAAATCATTACCAAATAAAATAGGTGCTTTATTAGGTTTACAATCTAAAAAACTCGATTCAATTATATATTACGAAAGATATGTTGTAATCAACTCCGGAGTAAAAGCTGCTGATGGCGTTAAATACCTTGATTTTTTGACTGAGGAAGAATATTTTGATATTCTTGAAACACTTCCACCTGAAAATCAACACCTTGATAATACAGATCCTGATAAGTTTATCGCTAAAATGGGTGCAGAAGCATTACACGACCTTCTTTCACGTCTCGATCTTGACAAAACATCTTATGAATTAAGACATAAAGCAAATACTGAAACATCACAACAAAGAAAAGCTGAAGCACTTAAAAGACTAAAAGTATATGAAGCTTTCAGAGATGCAAGAAACAGAACTGAAAATCGTCCGGAATGGATGATCGTTCAAGTTGTTCCTGTTATACCACCTGAATTGCGACCTTTAGTTCCACTTGATGGCGGCAGATTTGCAACTTCTGATCTTAATGACCTTTACAGAAGAGTTATTATTAGAAATAACCGGCTTAAACGACTAATCGAAATTAAAGCTCCTGATGTTATTATGCGTAATGAAAAACGTATGTTACAAGAAGCAGTTGATTCATTATTTGATAATTCAAGAAAAGCAAGTGCAGTAAAAACTGATTCAAACAGAGCTTTAAAATCACTAAGTGACAGTTTAAAAGGAAAACAAGGACGTTTCCGTCAAAACCTTCTTGGGAAAAGGGTTGACTATTCAGGTCGTTCGGTTATTGTGGTAGGTCCCCAATTAAAACTTAATGAATGTGGAATTCCAAAAGATATGGCTTCTGAATTGTTCAAGCCATTTATCATTAGGAAAATGCTTGAAAGAGGAATTGTTAAAACTGTTAAATCAGCTAAGAAAATTGTCGATCGAAAAGATCCTATAGTTTGGGATATCCTCGAAAACATTTTAAAAGGACACCCTATAATGCTTAACCGTGCCCCTACCCTTCACAGATTAGGTATTCAGGCATTCCAGCCAAAACTTATCGAAGGTAAGGCAATTCAGTTACACCCTCTTGTTTGTACAGCATTCAATGCCGATTTTGATGGTGACCAGATGGCTGTTCATATTCCGCTTGGAAATGCAGCAATACTTGAAACACAGATACTTATGCTTGCTTCGCATAATATTCTTAATCCGGCAAATGGTGCTCCTATTACTGTTCCTTCTCAGGACATGGTACTTGGATTGTATTATATGACCAAAGGACGAAAAAACACAAAAGAATATCCTGTTAAAGGTGAAGGATTTAGTTTTTATTCACCAGAGGAAGTCATAATCGCAAATAACGAAGGAAGAGCTGATCTTCATGCTGTTATTAAAGTTTTTGTTAACGTTTTTGAAAACAATAAACTTGTTAAAAGGCAAATAGAAACTACTGTAGGACGAGTTATTTTCAATAAAGTTGTCCCTGAAGAATACGGATTTATAAATCAACTCCTTACTAAAAAAGCATTACGAGATATTATCGGTGATATTTTAATTAGAACCGGTACTGCAAAAACAGCACAATTCCTTGATGACATGAAAGATCTTGGATATAAAATGGCTTTTGAAGGTGGTCTTTCGTTTAACCTTAGTGATATATTAATTCCTGATATCAAAGAAGAACTTATTGCTAATGCTAATGTTGAAGTTGATGAAGTTGTTGGCAATTATAATATGGGATTTATTACTAATAACGAACGATACAATCAGATAATTGATATCTGGACACATACAAACTCACACCTTACTCAAACACTGATGAATGAACTCTCAAATGACAAACAGGGTTTTAACTCAGTTTATATGATGCTTGATTCAGGAGCAAGGGGATCAAAAGAACAGATCCGTCAGCTTTCAGGTATGAGGGGACTTATGGCTAAGCCACAAAAATCAGGTGCTAAAGGTGGTGAGATTATTGAAAATCCTATTCTATCAAACTTTAAAGAAGGGCTATCAGTACTTGAATATTTTATATCTACTCATGGTGCTCGTAAAGGTTTGGCAGACACAGCTCTTAAAACTGCTGATGCAGGTTATCTTACTCGTCGTTTGGTTGATGTTGCACAAGATGTTATTATTACCGAACCAGATTGTGGTACACTACGAGGATTAACAATTACCGCATTAAAGAAAAATGAGGAAGTTGTTGAAACCTTATACGACAGAATTCTTGGAAGAACTTCTGTACATGATATATATCATCCTCAATCGGGAGACCTTATTGTTAAAGCAGGTGAAGAATTAACTGAAGACATTTCACATATTATTGAAGAATCACCAATTGATTCTATTGAGATTAGATCCGTATTGACTTGTGAATCAAAACATGGAGTGTGTGCTAAATGTTATGGAAGAAACCTCGCATCAGGTAAAATGGTTCAAAACGGTGAAGCTGTTGGAGTTATCGCTGCTCAATCAATTGGAGAGCCTGGTACTCAGCTTACTCTTAGAACTTTCCACGTTGGTGGTACTGCTTCCAATATTACAATATCTTCAAAAATCGAAGCAAAATACGATGGTATTCTCGAAATTGATGAGCTTAGAGATATTGAATACGTAAATAAAGAAGGAAAAACTTTTAATGTTGTAATCGGACGTTCTGCAGAAATGAAAATAGTCGACACTAAAACAAAAATAGTACTTGCTTCAGGAAATATTCCTTACGGTTCGAATCTATATTTAAAAAATAAAAGTAAAGTCAAAAAAGGTGAATTGATTTGTGATTGGGATCCTTATAATGCTGTTATTATTTCAGAATATTCCGGTAAAATTTCTTTCGATAATATTATTGAAGGCAAAACTTATAAAATTGAATCTGACGAGCAAACCGGATATCATGAGAAGGTTATTGTTGAAACAAGACAAAAATCCAAAAATCCAACTATCAAAATACTTGATTCAAAAAATAATCTGATAAAATCTTATGACATTCCTGTTGGAGCACATATCATTGTAGAAGAAGGTAATAAGATAAAAGCAGGTGAAAACATTGTTAAAATACCAAGAGCCATAGGAAAATCAGGTGATATTACAGGCGGTTTACCAAGAGTTACTGAATTATTTGAAGCTCGTAATCCATCTGATCCTGCTATTGTTTCTGAAATTGATGGTATTGTTTCCTTTGGCAGTAAACTGAAACGTGGTAATCGTGAAGTTATCATCACATCAAAAACAGGTGAAGAAAAATCTTATCTTATTTCTACATCAAAACAAATACTTGCACAGGAAAATGACTATGTAAAATCAGGAACTTCATTATCAGAAGGTGCAATGACACCTGCTGATATCCTTGCTATTAAAGGACCAATGAAAGTTCAAGAATATATTGTTAACGAAGTACAAGAAGTATATAGATTGCAAGGTGTAAAAATTAATGATAAACACTTTGAGGTTATTGTACGCCAAATGATGCGTAAAGTAGAGATTGATGATCCGGGTGATACTAAATTCCTCGAAAAAGAAATCGTTAATAAAATTGATTTTCAGGAAGAAAATGATGAGATTTTCGGTCAAAAAGTTATTATAGAATCGGGAGATTCCGAAGTTTTTAAAACCGGTCAAATAGCAAGTGCCAGAAAACTAAGAGATGAAAATTCATACCTTAAAAGAAAGGACAGAAATCTGATAGAATCACGCGATGCTCAACCTGCAACTGCACGTCAGGTACTGCAAGGTATTACAAAAGCATCACTGCAAACTAACAGTTTTATCTCTGCTGCTTCGTTTCAGGAAACAACAAAAGTACTTACACTTGCAGCCATAAATGCTAAAAGAGATCATCTCCTTGGACTTAAAGAAAATGTTATTGTAGGACATAAAATACCTGCAGGAACAGGTTTGAGAGAATATAACAATACAGTAGTTGGCTCGGCTGAAGATTATAAAGTAATGATGGATAAAAAAGAAAAAGAAGAAAGTTTTGAAGAAATAAGTACTGAAAAAGAAAATTAATTAGTAATTCAAATATTTGAACTTTCACTTAAAACGATATATCATGTCTGAACAAAAAAAAGGAAAACAACTTAATATCGAATTATCTCCTGAAATAGCAGAAGGTATATATTCGAATCTTGCAATGATAACTCATTCAAATGCAGAGTTTATTATTGACTTTATTAAGATGATGCCCGGAATTCAAAAAGCAAAAGTTAAATCCAGAATTATTTTAACTCCGCAACATGCAAAGCGACTTCTTCGTGCTTTACAGGACAACATCAATAAATTTGAGTCAATACATGGCAAAATAGATGAACCATCAGGAAGTGATGGAATGCCTCCAATGACTTTCGGAGGACCAACTGCACAGGCGTAAAACTCTCTTAACCATAAAAAAAGCTGTATCAAATTGATGCAGCCTTTTTTTTTGAGTTTCGGGTTTTGGGTTTCGGGTTTTGCAATTAACAACCTTAAACTTCAAACCCGAAACTTCAAACCCAAAACTATTTCGTTTTATCCGGAAATGGTGGAATTTCAGGTAAAGCTTTACTTTTTTCAAGTTCTTTCATTATCACTTCAATAGCTTTATTTAATTGCTGATCTTCGCCTGCGTATTCTTTGGCAGGATCATTATCAACAACAATATCAGGATCAACGCCATATCCTTCGATAACCCATCCTTCACCTTCGGTGCCAAATGGAGCAAATTCCGGTTTACGCAAATCTCCTCCATCAATAAAAGGAAGTGATCCTCTGATACCGACAACTCCGCCCCAGGTACGCACTCCAATAGTTTTACCGATACCAAGTTTTTTGAACTGATATGGAAAAAGATCACCATCCGAAGCCGAATATTCATCCATTAATAAAACTTTTGGTCCAACAACCATCTGTGCAGGTTTTGTATTTACCCCTGTATTTCTTGCCATTCCCAAAAGAGATAACTCTCTGTTTAATCGTTCAATTATCATTGGAGATACATTTCCTCCTCCATTACCACGGTCATCAATAATAAGCCCTTTTTTGGATAATTGAGGATAAAAATATTTTACAAACTCATTTAATCCGCCGGGGCCCATATCAGGAATATGAATATAACCGATTTGTCCGTTTGTTGCTTCATTTACTTTTTTGATATTTTCCCGTACCCAATTATAATAATATAAATTGCTTTCATCAGCAACCGGAATTATTATCACTTCTTTTGCTTCTTTTTCAGATGCTTTGTCATTTATTGTTAGTTCAAGTTGTTTTCCTGCAGTACCAACCAAAGCAGAATATATATCTTTCATTTCTTTTGTTGACACACCATTAACTGCAATGATAAAATCACCTTCATCAACATCAACTCCCACTTCTGTAAATGGCGAACGAGTACTCTTTGTCCAGTTTTCACCATCAAGGATTTTTTCAATTTTATAATAACCTGATTTGTGTTTGCTTAATTCAGCACCGAGTAAACCGGTTTTAATCCTTTCGGGTTTGGCTTTATCACCTCCGCTAACATAGGCATGACCAACGCTTAGTTCACCAATCATTTCGCCGATAACATAATTAAGATCATTTCTGTTATTTACATAAGAAACCAATGGAGAATATTTTGCATTTATTGCTTTCCAATCAAGTCCGTGCATATTTGGAGCATAAAAGAAATCACGCATCTGTCGCCAAGATTCGTTAAATATTTGTGTCCACTCATCTTTATAGTCAACCCAAACTTTCATATTGCTCAAATCAACATGATCTTCAATCTTTACAGAAGATTTTGGAATATCAATAACTGCATATTTTCCATTTTTCTTTACAAACATTTTTTTCTTGTCAGCCGTTACAATATAAGCTCCAATTTTTCCAAGATCAGTTTCTTTTTTCTTCTTAAGATCAAACATCTTTAAACTTACTCCCTTGTCCGATCTTGAGTTTTTATTGTAATAAACCGAATTTTCTACCGGAGTGATATTCCAATAATCAGCAACACTTATTGGCAAACAAATTATACGATTCGCAATTCCGTCAAAATCAATTTTTACCAAAATATCTTTTCCCTTTTCGTTTTTTTCATCTTTCTTTTTATCTTCCTTTTCAGCATCATTTTCTTTTAGAGTTACCACATCATTTTCGGGTTCAAAAGGCGATGGAGTTGCTTTCTGTAGAGTTACAAAGTAAATTTTGTTCATTTCGGTATAAGCGTGATTCCATTCGGTACGACTATAGATCGGATTAAAATCGCGTGAAGAAGTAAAAAATAAATATTTCCCATCATCACTAAAAACAGAACCACCTGAATTGTACCATTCATCGGTAATTACATGGTTTTGTCCGTTTTCAAGATCGTAAATATATATTTGCGAAACAGCAGCCCGTTTAGGAATTGTGTATGTGATATATTTGCTGTCGGGCGACCAGTTGTAACTTCTTATTTCCCAGTCGGTGGCTTTTGTGATTTCTTTTATTTTTTTTGTTTTGATATCAATATATTGAAGTCGCAATTTTTTATCTCCCCACAAAAGAAATCTACTATCAGGCGACCATACCGGAGTATATTTGTACGTGTCCGATTTTTTTGTGAGTTGGACAGGAGTTTCGCTACCATCCTGATTTATTATATAAATTTCATCCTCTCCTGAAATATCAGAAACATAGGAAATATATTTCCCATCAGGCGACCATTTAACATTTCTGTCGTGTACACCGGAAGTTTTGGTGAGATTATTTGTAATTCCGTGTTTAGCCGGAATGGTAAACACATCGCCACGGGCACCAAATATCACCCTTTTTCCGTCAGGAGAAACAGCATAAGAATTAATGAATTTACTTGCATCTTTGTATTCATTTCTTGCCTGAACAAAATCGTTTGCAATTGTAATTTCAATCTTTATGTTTTGCTGTTTTTCAAGATCAAATTTATAGATAAATCCACCATTTTCATAAACTATTGCCTTGTTGCCAAGAGAAGGAAATTTTACATCATACAAAGTATAATCAGTAAGTTTCTTAGTTTCTTTTGTATTCAGATCATAAGAAAACAGATTCATTGTCCTGTCACGATCAGAAAGAAAATAAACTTTATCACTATGCCACATCGGGAAAACATCTTGAGCATCGTTATTTGTAATATTCTCAATCTTTTTTGATTTAAAATCATAAACCCAAACATCATCAGCCATTCCGCCTCTATAATATTTCCAAGTCCTGAACTCTCTAAAAACCCTGTTATAAGCTAATTTTGTTCCATCAGGCGAATAGCTGCAAAATCCACCGCAAGGAAGCGGAAGTTGTTCGGATAATCCACCATCTTTCGAGACAGTAAACAAATGTCCTTTAAAAGAATTGAAGGATTTTTTTCGTGAGCGGAAAACAATATTTTCATCATCTTTCCAACACATAACAATATTATTCGGTCCCATCCTGTCGGAAATATCATCCCTGCCAAGAGTAGCAGTATATGTAATCCTTTGAGGAATTCCGCCTTCTGCCGGAATAGTGAATACCTCAGTATTTCCGTCATATTGTCCTGTAAAAGCTATCGTTTTTCCGTCAGGAGAAAATCGTGCAAACATTTCATATCCTTCACCATTAGTAAGTTTCCTTGCAATACCACCGGCAATATCAGCAGAATATAGATCACCTGCATAAGTAAACACAAGCTGGTTA
>DAOVNY010000095.1 GCA_030630005.1 Bacteroidales bacterium
ACAAAATCAAGTAAAACATTCAAATTTCTTGCGTGAGCTTCTTTAACAAGTTCTTTGAATTCATTGGCATTTCCGAAACGATAATCAATTTTTGTAAAGGAAATTGGCCAGTAACCGTGATAACCGGAAAACTTCGATCTCGGCTTAAGCCACAAACCATAAGCTCCTTCAGGATTTAGAATAATCGGAGACACCCAAACTGTATTTATACCGAGATCGGTAAAATAACCGTCTTTAATTTTTTTGGTTATCCCAACAATATCACCACCTAAATAATTGGCTTTTGGAAGAATTTCAGGGTCATTTACAGGCTTGTCATTTCCCTTATCTCCATTATAAAATCTGTCAACAAAAGCATTATAAAGTATTAAAGTCTGATGATCGGTTCGTGATAATTCGTTTACATCTTTAATCACTTTCCCTTTATTCATAGGAACTAAAATATCATTTGAAACACCATATTTATTAAAAGCAAAAACTCTTAAAAAAGAACGTTCAAAATCTTTGGCATTTTCAGGAATTAATATTTCAATTTCATCATTTTCAATTTCAAAGAATTCATCCGGCAAACGATAATTTTGCCAAAAAACAAAAAATTCTTTTACTTCATTTTCAAAACCAATTTCTATTTCATTTCCCTCAATTTCTTTAGTGAATAATTTTGGCAAAAACTCAGTCATATCTTTGCCAACGCTCAGAACAGAATTATAACCTCCTGAATTATTGTCAATAGAATCGCTGTTGGCAGGGTCAATTATCCATTTTCCGTCAAGCACAAGTTTGTACTGGTATTTTCCGGGAGACAGATACATTGAAGTTTGCCAGATTTCGTTTTTAAATTCAAGATTTCCGGCAGCAGGATTCCATCCGTTCATCTCACCGCCAATCCTGACTTTTTTATACTTTTTTCCTTTAGGATCAAAACTTATTATTTTATTGATTTTTTCAGATTTTTTACAAATTATCTGATAAGGAATTCCACTTACGATTACTTCCAATTCCATTAATCGTGGAAAAGATTCTTCGGATTTAATAATTGCTTTTTTATGATCCTCAGAAAGAGAAATAGTTTTTCCATTAAGTTTTACTGATTCTATTTTTGAAACATCAACAAAATAATCCTCAAAATAAATTATCGTTGAGTCGGTATTTAACTGCACCGGACTTGACAATCTAACAATATCTTTTGATTGGTGAATTTCTATTTGTTTGGAACTACATCCGGCAAGTATAATTACGAGTAATAAATAAATTATTTTTTTCATATTATTTTTTGTTTAAAATCTTTTACTAAGCGGTAAACGCCTGATTTTGCAGCTCCCTCAAACACTATAAATCGGTGAGCTTTTAAAAGAGCCATATCTCTTTGCATTGTTGCTCGTGCAACATCAAATGTTAGCATTAAATCTTTTAGACTTTTCCCTTCTTCAACAAATAGAAGCAACACTTCTCTAATTAGTCTTTCACTTACAGCATCACTTACAGTATCACTTACAGCATCATTTACAGCATCACGAATAAAACTTTTTACAGCATCATTTACAGCGTCATTTACAGCATCATTTACAGCATCAAGTTTATCTTTCTTTTCAGCAAGGCTTTTGGGTCCATTAAAAGTTAAAACAATACCTGTAGAAGTTTCTTTCCATTCAGGAGTTCTCAAACCTGCATCTTTACATTCTTCAACAACTCTAATTGTACCTCTGCCTAATTTATCAATTAAACCACGAAGAAATACGATATGTGCAATATCAGGATTAACAGGATGTGAATCATGATTTCTCTTTAAATCACGAATTTTAATATCATCAGGAAGTTTACCACTATTAGAAATAATAAACTTATCAGGATATACACTTATTGACACACCACTTGAAAAACTTCTGTAATCACGATGCATAAGAGCATTGATAATACCTTCCTGTAATGCTTTTTTAGGAAATGTAAAATCTATACGTTTCCATTGTTTTTTGTCAAAAACACTTCGTACACCCAAATGATTTACATATTTTTCTAAATCATTTCTAATACTAAAAAGATTGCCTTCGAATACTTCATCACGTATTAAGTTATCATCTGTTTTACTCTCAGCATACTCCGTTAAACGTACTCTTATTTGCGGAATGAACTTGCTTGGTTTCTTCCCAAAAAGTACTAAACAGGCATTAGTAAAAGAACCATTTACATAAAGTCCATAATGTGATAAGAACTCTAATATATCAGAGCTTTCAAAATTGCTTCTGTAGTTTTTTCGGGATTCATTGATGGTATCCGAGATAAGTTTTATATCTAAATCATCTAACTCAACACCCAAGGCAATTTGTCTTTCCCAATGTTGCTCCGCTAACTGGCGACCATGTATAAGTTCCGATATTTCTTTAGAACTTGCTTTTTGAGTACTTGCGCCTCTGCGATAAAAAATATTTCCATCGAAAATATAAGGTTGGTTAGCACCACCCCAAACTTTCAGTATCATAACCTGCCTTTCACCAATAATTTCAATAGAATAAGTAATAGGCACATCGGGGATAATTGCTGTAATCAGAAAACTTTTTAACTCTTGTTTAATTTTTTGAGCATTTTTAATGCCAATCAGTTTACCATCATCAGAAACACCAAGAATTATTTTGCCGCCGTTTCCGTTTAAAAAGCTGCAAAGCGTTTTTGCAATATTTTCTTTACGAACAACTTCCATAAATTCAAGCTGTTCGCTTTCGCCTTGTTTTATAAGGTTCTTTATTAGTTGTTCATTACTCATTATTATCTGTATTTAATTTTTCAATATCTCGTCTGAATCTGTGTTTATCACCAAATTGGGTATATACGAATGTTGCCCCATCTAGTGTGTATTTATAAAACTCCTGAGCCCAAAGTCTTTTATTCAATGGCTGTCCATCGCCAATAGCATCGTTATACATATCAATTATCCTAAGGTCATCCATAACAGGTGTTTTCTTTGTCAAAATAAAATTAGTTCTTTCTTTATTCTCGTCAAACATAAATTGTTGCAATAGTTGACGAGTAAAAGTAACATCATGATGTACTAAAAATCCTCTTGGCCTTTTTAATTCAGTAGCTTTTTTAAACTCTTTGTGGGTAATGCCCGAACCATAAAAAGGATAAATAATACCAAAAAAGAAATCACATTCTTCAACTGCAATTAAACATGACTCTTCGGGAGATTTACCAGGTACGTTATAAACCGTACCCATGTGCGAACAAATCACATTATATCCATAACCTTTTAAAGTGGCATATATTTGCTCTATTTCCGTTTTAAAATGATGAACGGTCGATGATAACATTATTTTCAGCTTCGGTTTAGCCATTTACTTTTTGTTTTCTTTCAGGTTCTTTAATTTTCATCTTAGATTGCACAACCCAATCAGCATCTCGTCAATTTTAACTCTTGCAATCTGGTTAGGATTTTGGTTTTTCATTCTCCGTATTTTTTGCGGTAAATATACGCATTATTCTCCGCAAATTATTTTTTCTCTAATTCAACAATCATAGAATTCTTAGGAGTAATACTAATATTTCCCAAATCATCAATTTTTTGTCCGTTAAGGATATTTGTTCCTGTTTTGTAGTTTTTCAGGATTTCAGAATATTTTTTGGTTTTCAATTTAATCAACTCCTCATTATTGCTGATAACAACCATAACAGCACTTTCATCATTATATCTAAAATAAACATAAACTCCGTCTTCCGGGATAAAATGAACAAGTTTTCCCGACTGAAGAACTTCATTATTTTTTCTGTAATTCAGGAGTTTTCTCATAAACCTAAACGCATCATTTTGTTTATGATTTCTTCCTTCTTTGGTAAAAGCATTATTTTTATCACCACTCCAACCACCCGGAAAATCTTTACGAATATCTCCGTGTCCTCTGTTTTCGTGTCCGGTCATCAATATTTCCGTTCCGTAATAAATCAAAGGGGTCCCTCTCGTAGTCAGGAGAAAAGTCATTGCATTTTTAAAGTCATCATAATCTTCATCAATTTTTGTAAAGAATCTGTCGGTATCGTGATTATCTGCAAAGACTACCAATTCATTCGGGTTTCCGTAAAGAAAATCCTGCCCAAGGGCATCATACAATCTTACAATTCCATTATCCCAGGTATTGTTTTCAGTAAAAGCATGACCGATAGCAAACATCAGCGGAAAATCAAAAACACTTGGAAGATGAGATTTATAACCATCGCGGTTATTGGCATTTTCCTGCCAGTAAGCAACCGCAGAAGCTGATGATAACCAGGATTCTCCAACAACATTAAAATTTGGATATTCAATGTTAATTCTCAGCATCCAATCTGCCATAAATTCTTTATATGAATATGGATACGTGTCCATTCGTATTCCATCAAGACCGGCATATTCTATCCACCAAATACTGTTTTGAATAAGATAATTTGCAAGAAGTTTGTTTTTTTGATTCAGGTCGGGCATTGAAGTATCAAACCAGCCACTAAGCATTTTTGTTTTATCATAATCCGAAACGTAAGGATCAGTAACCGTTCCACCACGGTAATTCGATCTGGTAAATTCAGGGAACTGATGAACCCAATCCTGTTGAGGTAGATCATTCATCCACCAATGACCAAGACCACAATGATTAAAAACCATATCTTTTATCATTTTTATTCCATTTTTATGACAGTCTTCTATAAGTTTTTTGTAATCTTCATTGCTTCCAAAACGGGAGTCAACTTTATAAAAATCTGTAATGGCGTAACCGTGATAAGAATATTTTGGCATATTATTTTCAAAGACAGGATTTAACCAAAGTGCGGTTACTCCCAAATCCTTGAAATAATCAATATGGTTGGCAATACCTTTTATATCTCCTCCGTGTCTTCCGTTTGGATTTTTGCGATTTGCTTTTTCAAGCATTCCGGGCATATCATCATCTTCGGGATTTCCATTTGAAAATCTATCAGGCATAATCAGATAAATTACATCGGAACTGTTAAATCCTTCTCTTTCTTTTGAGCCTGCTTTTCTTACTTTTAATTCATACTCGTAAGAATGAATAATTTTATTTTTATTGATGAAATTAATTTGGAATTTTCCTGCTTTGGCTTTGTCAGAGATACCAAGGTTTAGAAATAAATAATTAGGATTTTCGGTTTTGATTATTTCTAAAAGCTCCACTCCCGGGTAATTTATTTCTACACTATTTTCAGAAATATCAGTTCCATAAACTAAAAGCTGTAGCTCTTGAACTTCCATTCCAGCCCACCAAAATGGAGGCTCAACTTTCTTAAGCTCCGAATTTTCTGCAAAGGAAAAATTCAGAAATAATAATGCGATTGCAAGTAAAATTATTCGTTGATTAAAAAGTGGTTTCATCTTCATAAAATTTATCGTTTATTTAACTTTAGGCACTCCAAACTTTAGTTCACTCTAAGTACTTGTTTGTGCGAATCTTCTTTATTCTCTATTTTTATAATAGCTGCCCATTTCCCGTTTACCGGAATTGAAATTAATTCATTTTTAATATTCAAATCCTTATTATTAAGAATATCTTTTGCTGATTTTTTTGCTCCGATATTTAGTTTAATATTATGATTGTTAACATCATTATTGATAACTACAATTATTGATTCATTATTTAACGTTCGTGAAAATGCATAAATTCTATTTTTATCATTAATCAAAAGAACCTTAAAATTACCTGATTGTAATTCGGGGTTTGAATTTCTGATGTTGATTATTTTTTTGTAATGATTTAATAAATCTTTGTTTACCTCAACTTTATCAGATTTTTTTCTTTTCAGATTTTTAGGTAGATATTTCTCATCATCATAAATTAAATCCTCCCACAGCATAGGCTTTCGGCATCCCGGATCTTTTGCACCCCACATTCCAACTTCATCACCATAATAAATCATAGGAGCACCAGGATAAGTCATCTGAAAAATCGACATTAATTTCAATATTTTATATTCCTCATTATTTGGTTTACGATTTTTATATTTCTGATTTTGCGCACTTGATTTATCAAAAAAACTATCTTTATCAAGATAATTGATAAGACCACGATTTACAATTCTTGAAGAAGGTCGATCAGTATCATGACTACCCAAAAGGTTTTGCATTTGCAGATTTACCTTTTCAGAAAAATTTGCCCGTAGATCATTTAACAGATAATCGAAATGAGAGACAGAAACTCCACCTCTTTCAGTGATAAAAAAACTACTGCAATAAAAAGTAAAATTGTAATTCATTACTGCATCAAATTCATTTCCTTCAAGGTAAGGAATTAATTTTTCGGGAGATTCAATTACTTCGGCAGTGAGATATGAATCGGGATTAATAAATTTTACCAGCTCCCTCCATTTTTTCCAGAAAGGATGACCTACACAAAAAGCCACATCCAAACGCCAGCCATCAATTCCATCAGAGGGATCGCCATCGTTATCAGGATCCATCCACCTCTGGGTTATATCAAAAATATACTTTTCAGCACCCTCGTTCATTCCGGTAGAATCTTCACGCAGTTCGGGCATATCTTTTACTCCCCACCATCCTTCATAATCAAAATGAGTTCCGGTAACAGTATCCTCCCACGAATTTATGGTAAACCAATCCTTAAACTCCGAGTTTTTCTGTTTTCCCATCACATCTTTAAAAGCAAAATTATTATACCCTACATGATTAAAAACACCATCAAAAATAACTTTCATGCCTCTTTCATGAACTTCATCTATCAATTTCAAAACCAATATATCGGCGGCGGTCCAAACCCAGCTTGCCGGATTATTCGGGATTTCCATTTTTATTAACATTTTGTCACCATTAGGATTAGGACCGAAAGTTGGCTCAATATGGTGATAATATGCAATGTCATATTTGTGATGAGAAGGAGAAACAAAAATAGGATTTAGATAAATTGCACCTATTCCCAAATCTTTCAAATAATCAAGTTTATCAATAATTCCCTGAATATCGCCTCCGTACCGTCGCCTTGTAATGTTATACCAAAGGTCTTTTTTGTTTTCTTTTTCATAAGTCTGAAGTTCGTACCAATCTGATTCCCACGGATGTATTTGCCATGGTTCCAATAATTCATGAGGCCAGCATCCTTGTTGATCCGGTAATTCAGGGTCGTTGGTTATATCGCCGTTCCTGAACCGTTCAGGAAATATCTGATACCAAACAATTTTTTCAGTCCACCCAACTGAAGTTGAATCAGGGGAGCTTGCAAAACTTATATTTATTCCCCAAAACAGAAGGATAAAAACAGTACTGATTCTTAAACATATTTTTCTGAAAAAAGAATATGGAACATTCATTTTTTAAAATTTATTATCAGGAACAAATTTAGTTAAATGGTATTAACAAACAAATTTAATAAAAATAATATCATGAACACTTGTACAAAAATTCCTAAAAAAAGAACTGAAAAGGGATTTTCGCAGGATTATATAGCAATTCAACTTGGTGTTTCACAAAAAACGTATGGACGCTTAGAAAACGGTGAAAGTAAAATTGATATAGAAAAAATAGCAAATCTTGCAAATATACTGGAAACCAATCCAATTGAATTGTTGAATTTTAATGGATTCGATAATTCTAAAAAACCACAAGAAGATGAAAACAACAACAAACATTTTTTTGAAAAAGAATGCCGGCATTACGAAACCATTATCAAACATCTTGAAGAAGAAAATAGGTTTTTAAGGGAGTTGGTGAGGAATGGTAATGCTAATAAGCATTAAAATCTCATTACCAGCCCAATCCCGTTTTGTGTTGTCTTAAGACTGATAGATTCTATGCTTACTAAAAAAAGGATGAAAGACCTTTTGGATGGTAAAGCTAAAATTTAAAGTATAAAAAAGCCCCACATTGATGTGAGGCGTTGATGATTTACTGATTAGTTTTCTGAATATTTATCTTTCTTTCCTAATTGCAAATGCTTTATTGAGTAATAAGCAATACTATATCCAATGAAAATTCCAGATATAAGGGAAAATGAATATAATATCCAACTTGGGAGACTATCCAGTACAAAGTAATGAAGAATAATCAATGTCAAAAAGGAAAGACTAAAAATGATTTTTATTACGAGATATGAATTATAAGCTAAATAGTTTAATGCATTTTTCATGATTCCTTTTTTCCTTTTTTAATTATTACTTCAATAACTACTGATAGTATTAATGATATTGCAAGCAAGGTAATAAAAACCTGATTCCATATTCCTGTTAAGTAATTTGTAAACAAAACATCAATTAGTACTAATAATACTATAACTATCAGAAAAAATGTATTTAATCTTTTTAAAGTTTTCATCGTTTGATTTTTTAAGGCCAATTTGGATTAGGTATTGGAGTATAAAATGGTGGTGGCGGAGTTGGATAAATCATGTTTGTATTATCCGCTGGCATAACATACGGCTGATAATTAAATCCATCATATAACATTTTACCTAAAACTGATGCTCCTCCTAATCGAATTGCCCATTTAATAAGGTCATTTCCATTACCTTGTGGGAAGTAATTTTCATTATTAGGTGAATTAGGTGATACTGGTATATAATTCTCCGGTCTATCATAACTCAATCCTTTCGGAAGGTTGTAGTATATATATGTACCGTATGCAAGAGTAGCAACACCCATTGCGACTTCGCCCCAAAAAGTAGGTTCTCCAAATGCTACATTCCAACCAGGTGCTAAAGAGACTGTGTGAAAACGAAATTCAAATTATTAAGCGTTCTTTGACTTCATAGCAATATTGCAACATAATTGTTAATAAATAGTGTAAAAGTAATAGACAAAAAC
>DAOVNY010000187.1 GCA_030630005.1 Bacteroidales bacterium
AAGGTCCCAAGGGTTGGGCTGTTCGCCCATTAAAGTGGCACGCGAGCTGGGTTCAGAACGTCGCGAGACAGTTCGGTCCCTATCTGTTGTGGGCGTTGGAAATTTGAGAGGACCTGATCCTAGTACGAGAGGACCGGATTGGACAAACCTCTAGTGTACCTGTTGTGGCGCCAGCCGCACCGCAGGGTAGCTACGTTTGGATGAGATAAGTGCTGAAAGCATCTAAGCACGAAACTCACCTCAAGATGAGATTTCCTTTAAGGGTCGTTGTAGACTACGACGTTGATAGGCTACAGGTGTAAAGGCAGTAATGTCAAAGCCGAGTAGTACTAATTACCCATACGCTTTTTTATTAAGATGATTTCTACTGATGTTAATCTTGTGTTTTCTTTCATATATATGTCGATTTTTTAAGATATTTAATCTGAAAATTATTTCAGAAAAAGGTCTTTAGGTGACTATAGCGGTGGGGTCCACCTCTTCCCATTCCGAACAGAGAAGTTAAGCCCACCTGCGCAGATGGTACTGCTATTATTGTGGGAGAGTATGTCGTCGCCAAATTTTATTAAAACCCATTCGTTAATTCGAATGGGTTTTTTTTATATTTCTTCCCTCCTATTTACTTTTTATGATTATTTTTGAAAAAAAAATAAATGATCCTGTTAAAGAAATTTTTATTCATAACTATTCTTGGAATTTTTATCTGTGGAGCTACTCTTGCCGATAATGCAGATAGTACAGCTATATCAATAGATTCCACTGCTGTTTTCTATTTTTATAATAACAACGACTCCATTTTGCCAATTTATTACAGCATAGATACTTCCCTTTCAGTATCTCAAAATTATAATCCATTAAACACATCCGGTTTGTTTTATGGAAGTCTTGGAAATATTGGGTTGGCTCATCAAAATCTTTTTTTTAATCCCAATAAAAATACTGAATTTGACTTTGGAATAAATGCTTTTGACGGATTTCTTTATTCAAATAATAAAACAAAATATTACAAGCATATTAAACCATACACAAATTTACGTTATGTAATGGGGGATAAAAAAGAACAATATCTAAACGTTATTCACTCCCATTGCTTTGGAAATGGACTTGCTTTCGGAATTGATTTTAAATTTATCCACTCTCCTGGAGCTTATGAAAGGCAATTTGCTGATGACAAAAATCTTGTGTTTACTGCTCAATACAAAACAAAAAATGAACGATACGGAATTATTGGTAATTATATCCATAATAAAATAGTTGTTAATGAAAGTGGTGGAATAGTTGCTGACAGCTTATTTGAAAAAAACCTCGAAACCGACAGGTCACTTATTTCTGTTAATCTGCTTAATGCGGAAAATTTAGTTAAAAATGCAAGCATATTCTTCGATCAGCATTTTTATTTATCTAAAGCTGATAAAGCAGTTGTTGCAGACACAACTAATGACTCAATACAAGCAAAACCCATTAAAAAAAGATTTAAGTTTGGCAGGGTTTCACATTCATTTTCATGGACAAGAAATAATTATTGTTATACTGATCTTGATCCAGTAAATCCCTTTTATCAAGGCTTTGATACGATTATTGATTCTATTCAAACTTTTGATTCTACATATTATCTAAAAGTTGAAAACCAAATTTCATGGTCAAATCTAAATATTAACGACAAACCGAAAGACAAAGCTGTTTTTCTTTATTTCAGATTAAAACATCTTTATGCTGAGATAGGTGGATATTCTGACAAAAAGTTTTTTTCACAACTAATTCCTTCCGGTGGATTTTCTGTTTTTGTTCTAAAAAGTTTTAGGCTGAATTGTGATGCAAATATTGTAATTGGTGATTATAATAATGGAGATTTAAATTTACATGCTCAAATTCAACAATACCTCGGAAATAAAAATAAAAATCTGGGTCTTATTGTTTTAGATGCAAGTTTTTCAAACAAAGAAGCTAACTATTTTTATCAGAATTATTACAGCAATTACTTCAGGTGGGAAAATGATTTTGAAAAACAACAAATAGTTTCAGGAAGTGCTACATATAAATTTAGAGGATTGCAAACAGGAATAAAATATCATATTCTAAATAAATTTGTCTTTTTAAATTCTCTAGCTCATCCTCAACAGGCTGACGAATCTTTTTCAATTATTCAAGCATTTTTATATAAGAATTTCAAACTCGGAAAATTTAATATTGATAATCATATTGTTTATCAAAATGTTTCAAATTCTTCTTATTTAAAATTACCTGAGATATTAGCAAATATAAAAATTCAATTCACTCAAAATCTTTTCAATAATGCAGCAATAATTCAACCGGGAATTAATATTTATTATAACTCACTTTATCAGGCAAACGCCTATATGCCTGCTTTACGAAGCTTTTACATTCAAAATGATAAAGAAATCGGGAATTTTATTTATGCTGATGTTTTCTTTAATCTAAAAATAAAAAGAGCTAGATTCTTTGTAAAATATCAAAATATCAATGGCTTATTTACCGGATATAATTATTATTTAACTCCACATTATCCTTTGCAGGATGCTTCCTTTAAATTTGGGCTTTACTGGAGATTTTTTGATTAATTAGTGTTTGTCCATAATGTCCGATTTCTTCGTTATGCTTGTTTTGAAAACAGTCATTTACAAAAGTAAACTCCTTGATTTTCAAAACTTCGCAAGCCTCGAACTCGAACATTATGAACTAAACACTGACTTTATGGACGGACACTAATTAGTAATATCCAAAAATCCTCCAGATTTCGAAAATCTGGAGGATTTACATGTATTAATTAATTTAAAAGTCATTCGATAGCTATCATCACAAACTTTTACTTCTCATGCAATTTCTCTCTCCTTCTTAATCTGGTTATACGCAGTATTTAATTTCTGGAATTTTTCTTTTGCTGCTTTAACTACATCTCCGCCAAGGTGGCTTACCTTATCGGGATGATATTTTACAGCCATTTTTCGATAAGCCTTTTTAATTTCATCATCCGAGACATCGGGAGTTATTTCAAGAATCTTGTATGCACTTGTTGTATCTTTAATAAACATTGATTTGATCGACTGGAAATCATGGGAACTCAATCCAAGATATCCGGCAATTTGATCAATCATTTTAACTTCCTTTTCATGAAAATGCCCATCTGCCATTGCAATTCCAAAAAGAAAATGCAGAAGCTGCAATCTCGAAGCATACTCCATGTATTGCTTAATCTGCATGCTCACATCATAAACATTAATATCTTGTTTCAATATTTCGCGAAGCATACTGATATTTCTATTGGCAATTTGCTCTCCAAACTGATTAACAAAAAATCGTTTAACATAATCGAGTTCAGAACGCATAACCTTACCGTCAGCTTTCATAACTGAAGCAGCGAGAATTAGCAAGCTTACACTAAAATCGCCGGACTGAGTTCTGCCCGCAGCCTGACCGGGTTTATAGGCATATTCTCCACCTTGCATTCCATCAAACATCGAACCAAACATAAAACCAAGTATTCCACCGATAGGACCTCCAAAAGCCCAGCCAAGCCCCCCTCCTACCCATTTACCATAACCTGACCTCTTCTTACTCTGAGCTGATTTTCCATTGTCGTCATAAGGATAGTTATTTCCTGTTTGCTTTTTTGCAGAAGATTTCCCTTTATTCATAAAATAATACGCTATTATTACTATGATTACTATTGTTACTATGAATGACATGCTTATTATATTTTCAGATTTGATCGTGCAAAAATACAATTCTAAGTTGAATTATTTTATATTCTCACTCATAGGTAATCCATAATCTTCAACCATTTTAATATCCATTGTTTCAAGCTGATCGAGAACAGGATTATAAATTTCGGGAATAACAGGAATATGAACCCCTGTAGTTTTAATTTTTCCTTCGAGTAACATATCAACAGCACAGGCAGCCGGTAAAGCAACTGTTCTGGCAATTGAAGTATCAGTTTTTAAAGTTCCGAAATCCAACATTCTTGATTTGATAACTTCTCTTTTCCCGTCAGGGTATTTTGCTACAAAAGTATGTTGCATAACAACCATATCTCTTTCATCTTCGCCTATCATCATTTTTGCTATCATTAAATCGGAAGTAATTTCAAATGGAGAATCTTCTTTTCTATCCATTTGCTCATCAGAAAATAATCCTATCCATTCTAAAGCAACAACAGGGTTGGAATCTTCGGCAACACCAAGTTTTCCGGCAACTTTAGCTTTGATATTTTCAGAGTTATCAGCATCTATAATCTTCGCCATAAAATCTGCATAAGACATTCCTTCTACATTAAACTTATCATAACTTAAAAGATTAAGAGATTTAAAGGCATCAATTATTTCACACCATTTATCATAACGGAAAGTACCCCTGAACATAGTTTTGGTTCTCGGGATACCGTACAATTTAACATAAGGTAATGAATCTCGGTTTGGATAAACTTCCAACTCACCAACTTTAGGAAAATCAAGTTTAATAGGATTTTTAAACAAATCTTCAGTAGAAATATAAGTAACTATACCATTACGAAGATATTTCCCGTCGTTATTTCCAGCCATTACAACACCTTTTGGTGCCCA
>DAOVNY010000186.1 GCA_030630005.1 Bacteroidales bacterium
AAATATAAAAATATTCCTCACGAGTGTATTGTAAAAGGAGATGGAAAATATCTTTCTATTGCTGCCGCCTCTGTTCTGGCAAAAACCCACAGAGACGAATTTATGTGCAATATTGATAAAAAACACCCTCAATATAAATGGAATAAAAACAAAGGATATCCCACCCGCGAACATAAAGATGCAATTTCTGAATTTGGAATTACCAAATACCACCGGAAAAGTTTTAATATGAATGAGCAGCTTAAGATGAAGCTTTGAAAGTTAATTAACATTCCCTTGTTAATTATAATCCAAGCAGATTGCGAATACTTTTCTATAATACTTTATCTTTGACAAAGTATAAAATGACTTTGTCATGAGCACTTCGGGAAAAATCACTTTTAATATTATTCTGGCGGTTGTAATTATTGCAGTAATTTCTGCTTCTTACTTTGTTATCAAGGATTTTACTATGCCTACGGATTCTCCTGTCAAAGCTGTTCCGCAGAGTTCGGCTCTTTTTCTCGAAATAAAAAATCCACAAGAAATAATAAATGAAATATCTGATACAAATAATATCTGGAGAGATCTGTGTAGTATTTCCAAATTTGAAGAGCTAAATAAAAATTTGATGTTTTTTGATTCTTTATCAATGAAAAACAAAAAGCTAAAAGATGTTTTTAATGATAAAATGATCATTTCGTTTCATACTTCTGTAAAAAATAAAGTTGAGGTTTTATTATTGATAAAATTAAAAAATCGCCGTCAATCTTCTGCTTTTCGCAATATTGTAGAAAGTGCATACAGAAACGATGCAATTATCATACATCAAAAATTAAATGGAGAAAGAATAAATAAAGTTATCCTGAAAAATACTGATAAGATTTTTGCTTATGCTATAAAAAATGGTGTTTTTATTGGAAGTTATAGTATCCTTTTAATCGGGGAAGCTCTGGAGCAGATAAGTTCAAAAAATGCTATTGATAACGATTATTTGTTCAATAAAGTCAGGCTTACGGCAGGTAAACGCATTAATGCTAATCTTTATATAAACTTCAGTAATTTTAACAAACTTATCTCGGTTTTTACAAACGAAGATAATAATAAAAATATTGAACATTTTAAGCATTTTGCAGAATGGAGTGAATTAGATTTATTGATTAAAGATAATGAATTATTACTGAACGGATATACAGTTGCTTCTGATTCTGTGCCACGGTATTTAAGCCTTTTTAAGGATCAGTCGCCGCAAAAAATTGAAATAATTAATATCCTGCCTTTTAATACAACTTTGATTTATGATTTGGGTTTTGAGGATTTTGCCGGCTTTTTCGGGAACTATAAAAATTATTCAAAAACTTATAAAACTAAATTACAAAACAAAATAAAAAATATCAATAAAAAATATAATATTGATATTGAAAAATATATACTTCCGTGGATAGGCAATGAAGTTGCAATGGCTTCAACAGCTAACAATACTTATGAATTTTCTGAGAGTTCTTTTGTAATAATTCATTCAAAAAATGTTGCAGATGCCAAAAAGAAGTTAAATGCTCTTTCAAAAAAAATACCCGGAAGTTCGAGAAATATTTCTTATAAAAATTACAAAATCAATAAAATAAATATTTCTGATTTGATGTTGGGATTCTTTGGTCCTGCATTCAGCAAAATCGAAAATAATTATTATACTTTTATTGATAACTATGTGATTTTTGCAAACTCCTCATCTTCGCTTAAAGATTTCTTGAATGTTTATCTCTCAGGAAAAACACTTGATTTGAATGAGAATTTTAAAGATTTTTCAGATAATATTTCGGAGAGTTCTAATTTGTTTTTTTATTATGATTTTAGAAATTCTCATGATCTGCTAAAGTTATATTTAAAAGACGGAATCTTTTCTGAAATAAAAAATAATATTGAATATTTGCATAATTTTCAAGCCTTTGCATTTCAGTTTTCTTCAATAAATAAAATGTTTTATACAAATATTTATTTAAAAAATAACCCGACATACAAAGAAGAAAACCGTGCAATATGGAAAACCACTCTTAATGCTGAGGTAGTCGGGAAACCATATTTTGTTAAAGATCATACCAACAATACTTACAATGTTATTGTTTTTGATAAAGAAAATATTATGTATCTTATTGATAATAATGGTAATATTTTATGGGATATCCCGCTTGACGGAAAGGTAATTAGTGAAGTTTATGAAGTGGATTATTACAAAAACAGAAAAATCCAATATCTTTTTAATACTGAGAATTCCATTTATTTAATTGATCTTAAAGGAAGAGATGTTGCCAATTATCCCAAAAAACCCGGCACAAAAGCAACTAACGGATTAGTGGTTTTTGATTATGTGAAAAATAAGAATTACAGGGTGGTTTTTGCCGGAGCAGACAAAAAAGTTTATAATTATACAATTAAGGGAAAGACTGTGAAAGGCTGGCTAAATCCAAAATCAAAATCTATTGTAACAGGAAAGATCCAACATCTTATTGCCAATAATCGCGATTATATTATTATTCCCGATGTTGATGGAAATGTTAAGATAGTTCAGAGAAGTGGGAAAAACAGGATCATTGTCAGGGGTAATTTTATTAATGCACTGAATTCGGATTTTTATATAAATAAAACCAATAGCAAAGGAGTGTTGCTTACTACAAATGAAAAAGGTCAACTTACCTACATTAAAAGAAATGGGCAAACCGTCTCTACGGTTTTTGCTGATTTTTCGCCCGATCATTATTTCTTGTATGAAGATTTTGATATGAACGGGACGAAAGATTTTATTTATCTTGATAAAAACAAACTTACTGTTTACGACCGTTTTAAAAGTGTTATTTTTGAATATACATTTGATGAGGATGTTAACACCAAGCCACTGATAATTCCTGTTTCGTCGCGTGAAAATTTACTCGGAATAATATTAAAAAAGAAGAAAGAAATTTATTTGTTTGATAACAAAGGGAATGTTGTTGTTTCAAAAGGTGTAACCGGCGAAATGCCATTTAACGTCGGAAGTTTGAATAATGATAAAAACCTGAATTTAGTAATGGGTTCCGGTAATGTTCTTCATAATTATTTGGTTAAATAATTAAAACAGAAATAGGTGATTTCAGAAAGAAAATTGCCAAAATTCAATAAATCTAAAAATTATAATCATCGAATTACACGAATTGAACGAATTGTCATTAGTGAAATTCGTGTAATTCGATGACAAAAAACAATCCCAATAGGATGACTATTATTCAATAATTAAATTCCAGTTATGTTTATCAGGCAGCACTCCCTCCTGAATTCCTCTCAGAGTTTCATATAATTTTGTGGAAACAGGTCCGGCTTTATCTTTAGCAAATTCATAAACTTTACCGGTTTGCTGATCAACAATTTTTCCGATAGGAGAAATAATAGCAGCAGTACCACAAGCTCCTGCTTCTTCAAAAGTTTCAAGCTCTTCGACGGGTACAGGTCTTCTTTCAATCTTCATTCCCATATCTTTTGCAATTTGAACAAGACTTTTATTTGTAATAGAAGGAAGAATAGTTTGGGATTTCGGAGTGATATAAGTATTATCTTTTATTCCGAAGAAATTAGCAGGTCCGGCTTCATCAATATATTTATTTTCTTTTGCATCAAGAAATAATACTGAGGCGAATCCATCTTTTTTGGCTCTGTCAGCAGGTCTTAAACTTGCTGCATAATTACCGCCAACTTTAATATGACCCGTTCCCTGTGGTGCAGCACGGTCATAGTCTCTCACAAGCTGAATATTTACAGGTTTAAATCCTTCTTTAAAATAAGGACCAACCGGTCCTACAAATATCATAAACATGTACTCTTCGGCAGGTTTAACACCAACCTGAGGACCTGATCCAATTAATAATGGACGAACATACAAAGACGCACCCGTTCCATAAGGAGGAATATATTTTTCATTCTTTTTAACGGCAGTGGTTAATGCTTCGAAGAACAATTCTTCAGGAACCTTTGCCATCATAATTCCATCAGCAGAGGTTTGCATTCTCTTTGCATTTTCTTCCCATCTGAAAACACGAATTTTCCCGTCTTTTCCTCTAAAGACTTTCATGCCTTCAAAAGCTTCTTGTCCGTAATGAAGACAAGTTGCAGCTATATGAAGATTTACATATTCAGAAGTTGAAATTTCCAGTTTTCCCCATTCTCCGTTTTTCCAGTAACAACGAACGTTGTAATCAGTTTTGAAATAGCCAAAGGGTAAATTACCCCAGTCAATATTTTCCATATTTTTATAATTATTTTAAGTTATTATTATGATTAAATTTTGTGCTAAATTATGAAATATTTTTGAAATGAATATTATTTTAAAGATTTTCCACCTGATCAAAAACTACTTCTTTCAATAATTTAGTTTTCATAATATATACTTTACTAATGCACAAATATTGTAAATATATATGATGTTAATGCAAATAAATTTGAATATTTTTTTATTAATTGCAGGTTTATGCCTGAATATTCTTTTTTTTACCTCACCCATGGCTCCCTCTCCCAAGTGGAGAGGGGGAAGTAGAAGGAACAGGCTTATTAGTTATTTTAAAGTTTTATCAATATATTTTTTATTTTTTCTATTAGTAATTCAAATTATTTTTAATCAGA
>DAOVNY010000153.1 GCA_030630005.1 Bacteroidales bacterium
TAGTAAAGTTATCGTAAAATGGTTTAAAGGAAAAGAACTTGCTCTGGCATTTGGTATGAAAATTGGTCTGGCACGTGCAGGATCGGCTTTAGCAATTTTCTTTTCAGCCGAAATTGCAGAATCTGCTTCACACTGGACAATAGCAATTTGGTTTGCTGCAATGCTCCTTTTAATTGCCTTTCTTGCATTTATCGTTTATACTATTTTTGATGTCAAAATTGATAAACAATTAAATGAAGGGATCCCTGTTAAGAAAAATGAGGGATTTAGTTTTGCTGATTTACGTAAATTAGTTACCAATAAATCATTTATTTATGTTACACTGCTTTGTTTAACGTTTTACTCGGCTGTTTTTCCTTTCCAGGCTTTTTCGCCCGATTTTCTGTTAAATAAATTTGGAATGACCATGACTCAAAGTGGAAAAATTGCTTCCATACTTTACTGGGTTACCATGTTTGCTACTCCACTTTTCGGACTTGTAGTTGACAAATTCGGGAAGAGTGCAACACTTATGATTTTTGGTGCAATTCTGATAACCATTGTTCACTTGACTTTTGCTCTTACATATTTTAACCCGGTTGTATTGCTGGTTTTACTCGGCATTGCCATTGCACTTGTTCCGGCAGCAATGTGGCCTTCAGTTGCAAAAATCGTTCCCGAGCATCGAATAGGAACAGCCTATGGAGCAATGTTCTCGATACAAAATCTGGGTCTTTTCGCTGTTCCTATTCTTGCAGGAACAATCCTTGATGCTTCAAATCCGGGAATTACAAACGAAATGATCCAACAAGGTTCAAGACTTTATTACACACCAACAATTTTGATATTTGCGGGATTTGGTTTACTGGGTTTGATTTTTGCTTTTTTGCTTAAGCGAGAGGATAAAACCTCAGGTTACGGACTTGAACTGCCATCTAATGCTAAAATTAAAACTAAGAAATAATTAAACAGAAATTTGTAATTTTGGATTTAATTTTAATCATTTTAAATTTAATATACTGAGTAACTACAAAAACACAAACAAATGAAAAAGCTAATTTATTTACTTATTATTTTATTTCTTTTTTCAGCTTGTACTGAAAAGGAAAAAACTAAAGAATCAAAACCTAAAAACATCATTCTTATGATTGGTGATGGTATGGGGTTATCACAGATGTATGCTGTTTATACAATTAAGAAAGATAATACAAATATGGCGAGATGTAAACATATCGGGCTTGTAAATACAAGTTCAATAGATGATCTGATTACTGATTCGGCGGCATCGGGAACTGCAATTGCAACAGGTAATAAAACCAAAAACGGGCATATTTGTGTTGATAAAGACGGGAATAAATACACAACAATTCTTGAGATTGCCGAAGAACACGGAAAAGCAACCGGATTGGTGGCAACATCAACAATTACCCACGCCACACCGGCTGCGTTTATCGCTCACAACATTAGCAGAGGTGATTACGAAGGTATCGCAAAAGACTTTCTTGTTACTGATATTGATGTATTTTTTGGTGGTGGAAAAAACCACTTTGCAAAACGAAAAGATAGCCTTAACCTGATTGACAGTCTTAAAGCACGAGATTATAATATTGTTTTTGATGTAGATAAAATATCATCAATTAAGAATGGTAAAACAGCAGGTTTGTTTTATGATGAACATCCGCCAAAACGTTCGGAAGGAAGAAATGATTTTCTTGAAAAAGCCAGTTTAAAAGCTATCGAAATTTTAGATCAGGATGAAGACGGATTTTTTATTATGATTGAAGGTTCACAAATTGACTGGGCAGGTCATGCAAATAATCAGGAATTTTTACTTGACGAAACTCTTGAATTTGATGATGTTGTCGGCAAAATTCTTGATTTTGCTGAGAAGGATGGAGAAACTCTTGTAATCATCACAGCCGATCACGAGTGTGGTGGATTTACTGTTGTTGATGGCGATTTGGAAAAAGGTACAATAAAAGGACATTTCTCATCAGGTAATCACACTCCGGTAATGGTTCCATTATATGCTTATGGTCCAGGATCTGAAGATTTTTGTGGTGTGTATGAGAATACTGAGATTTTTGAAAAAATGATAGTTGCATTTGGATTTGAAGGTAAGTAATGCTGGAAACTGAAGACTGAAGACTGGATCAACCCAAAACCCGAAACCCAAAACTTCAAACATGATAATAATAACAGGCGCAGCAGGATTTATTGGAAGTTGTATGATTAGCAAACTCAACTCCGAAAATCATAATGATCTTATTTTAGTAGATGATTTTTCAAATTCCGAAAAGAATAAAAACCTTGAAGGGGAAAAGTTTATTGAGAAAATAGACAGAAATATTTTCTTCGACTGGTTTGAAAAAAATCACAGCAAAGTTGATTTTGTATTTCACATTGGAGCACGTACCAACACCACCGAATTTGATGTTTCGGTTTTTGATAAGCTAAATCTGAATTACAGCAAGGAAATGTGGAAAGCCTGTGCCAAATACAAAATCCCACTAATCTATGCATCATCAGCCGCCACTTATGGAATGGGTGAATTAGGTTATGATGACAATCATAAAATAATTGAAAAACTCAAACCATTAAATCCTTACGGAGAATCAAAAAATGATTTTGACAAATGGGTTTTAAAGCAAAGCAAACTTCCCCCCTTTTGGTGCGGAATAAAATTTTTTAATGTTTACGGTCCAAACGAATATCACAAAGGAAGAATGGCATCAGTAATAATTCACGCCTTTAAACAAATAAATGAAAGCGGAAAAGTCAAACTATTTAAATCGCACAAACCCGATTTTGAAGACGGGAAACAATTACGCGATTTTGTTTATGTTAAAGATGTTGTAAATGTTTTGTATTTCCTTATGGAAACCAAAAAAAACTCCGGGATTTATAATCTCGGAACAGGAAAAGCCAGTTCATTTTCAGACCTTGCGAAAGCTACATTTTCGGCTCTTAACAAAACCGAAAACATTGAATTTATCGACACACCTATCGACATAAGAGATAAGTATCAGTATTTTACGGAAGCAAATATGGAAAAACTCAAATCTATTGGATATAATAAATCCTTCCATAGTCTTGAGGATGGAATTACTGATTATGTACAAAATTATTTGGTTGAGAATAAATACTTTTAGATCTGTAAAAAAAGAGTAAAAATTTATAACAAACCCGAAACTTACTAACCAATTATCTTCAGCTTTGCAAATTTTAAAAGTAATTGCTTGTTTCCAATTCCTTTAAAAAAAACCGTAGCCTTTTTATTTGACCCGTTTCCTTCGATGTTGATTATTTTTCCTTTACCGAATCGACTATGTTCAACTGCCATTCCTGTTTGCAAATCCTGACTGTCATCACTTTCAAATTGACCATCGGAAGATGAAGTTATGCTTGATATTTTTTTAAGATTTTTATTTCTGAATCCGGAAATACCTTGTGTTGAAGGTTTTGAAAAAAGCTTATTATCAGAAAACTTGTCTCTGCCTTTGACTATTGTTCTTTGCGGCTGTTCAATATATTTTTCATTTACTTCTTCGAGAAAACGGCTGGGCTCACAGATTGTAAGATTTCCCCATTTATAGCGGTTTTCGGCGTACGAAAGTGTGAGTTTTGTTTCTGCTCTTGTTACCGCAACATAAAATAATCGTCTTTCTTCTTCAAGATCAGTTCTCGAATTTAACGATTGTATCGAAGGGAAAAGATTTTCTTCTAATCCGACAATAAAAACATAAGAGAATTCAAGTCCTTTTGCTGCATGAATTGTCATCAAAGAAACATAGTCGGTTTCTTCTTTGTCTTTTTCGTCAGCATCGGTCAAAAGAGCAACATCCTGCATAAATTCATCCAGAGTATGAATTGATTTTCCGTCAACTTCTTCACCTGTATTTTCCTTTTCAGAAAACTCTTTTATCGCGTTAAGCAATTCCTCAATATTTTCGTAACGACTTATACCTTCGGGAGTTTTATCATCATAAAATTCTTTTAAAATACCGGATGAAGAAGCTATATGTTTTCCCAATTCATAAGCATTTTTCTTTTCAAGTTGTGCCGTAAAACTTTTGATCATAATAGCAAAAGTTGATAGTTTTGATCTCGTTCCGGCATTTAGATTTAATTCTGAATCATTGCTTTTTTCGATAATTTCCCAAAGACTTTTGTTTTTTTTATCAGCGGCAATTATTATCTTTTCAAGAGTGGTTTTTCCTATTCCCCTTGCCGGATAATTAATTATTCGTTTCAGTGCTTCTTCGTCTTTATTATTTATTGTAAGTCTGAAATATCCAAGCAGGTCTTTAATTTCTTTTCGTTTATAAAAAGATAATCCGCCGAAAATTCTGTAAGGAATATTCGCTTTTCGCAAAGCTTCTTCAATAGATCGCGACTGAGCATTGGTGCGATATAAAACTGCAAAGGCATCATTTTTAAGTTGCTCATTCATTTTGTTCTCAAACACCGAACGTGCAACCATTGTTCCTTCCTCCCCATCTGTAGAGGCTTTTAGTAATTGGATTTTATTTCCTTCATCGTTATCTGTCCAGATTTCTTTAAAAATCTGATCTTTATTGTTGACAATAATTCCGTTTGCTACATTGATAATCGTTTTTGTAGAACGGTAATTTTGTTCGAGTTTATAAGTTTTCAGATCGGGATAATCATTTTTAAAATTAAGGATATTTTGAATATTTGCACCTCTGAAAGCGTAAATACTTTGAGCATCATCACCAACAACACAAATGTTTTCATTATTCGCGGCAAGCTTTTTCACAATTAAATATTGAGCATGATTTGTATCTTGATACTCATCAACAAGGATATATTTAAACTTATTCTGATATTTGTAAAGTACATCAGGAAAATCCCTGAGCAACACATTTGTATTAAAAAGCAAATCATCAAAATCCATTGCATCAGCCTTTTTAAGCCTTTTTTGATAGATAGAATAAAGTTCACCGATCTTTGGTTTGTTTGCCATTTTATCGGTGTTCATTATCTCAAAATTATTTTTATAATCAGATGCTGAAATCAAATTGGATTTTGCCGAAGATATTCTGCTCATCACATAATTTGCCTGATAAACTTTATCATCAAGATTTTGTTCTTTGATAATTGCTTTTATCAAACGTTTTGAATCCTCAGCATCATAAATTGTATAATTTGAAGGATAGCCCAGCCGATGACCTTCGATTCGCAATATCCTTGCAAAAATTGAATGAAAAGTTCCCATCCATATATTTCTTGCATCACCATCGCCCACAAGTTTGATGATACGTTCTTTCATCTCACGTGAGGCTTTGTTTGTAAAAGTTAAAGCAAGAATATTAAAAGGGTCAACGCCGCTATTGTACAAATGAGCTACACGATAAGTCAATACACGTGTTTTTCCCGATCCCGCTCCGGCAATAACCATAACCGGTCCATCTGTTTGCTCAACTGCCTGACGCTGTTCTTTATTTAGGTCGTTTAAAAAATTATTCATTAATGATGTTTTTTACTGCATAAGAATAACTATTTTCAAGTTTTTCGTTTTCTTCACGAAAAGTATTCAAATATTGTCCGCAGTTACTTCCGATTTTGTTTTCTTCGTATTCGCCTATGCTCAAAATAACATCGTAACCGGCATTTTTTAATTCATCAACAATTGGATAATTTTTGTTTTTAGGATCAATAAGCGAAGTAATATTATTTTTCTGCGCTTTGAATGTTGGATTTACAGGAGTGATCTTTATCAGAAATATTGCCGGA